>CAMDVY010000023.1 GCA_945878745.1 Klebsiella pneumoniae
GCACGCAAGGATTCCATCGCGCTCTTTGGGGGAGTGTCCCTGCCGTCCAGAAACGCGTGCAGATAGACCTTTTGAACGCCGGCCTCTCTGGCGATACGCAGCGCTGCAAAAATCTGCTCCTCGTGGCTATGTACACCGCCCGGTGACAACAAACCCATCACGTGCAGCGCTCCGTCGGACTTCTTCAACCTGGAGAACGCGTTGGTGAATGCGTTGTTGCGCGCCAGCTCGTTCTGTTCGACAGCGCGATTGATACGGGTGAAATCCTGGTAGACAACGCGTCCTGCACCGAGGTGCATGTGACCTACTTCGGAGTTGCCCATCTGGCCGTCCGGCAATCCCACATCCAGCCCACTGCCGGAGATCAGCGTGTGTGGATACTCCCGGAGAAGCCGATCCAGATTTGGGGTGTGCGCCTGACTTATCGCGTTGTCAGGACCGGGCTGTTGATGCCCGAAACCATCGAGGATAACGAGGAGACTGACCTTATGCACAGTTTGCATTGTTGAGCCCAAGCATGTTGAAGACAGATCCGTGGTCTGCGATTGGCGGCGGGAATTCTACACCATGGGGTCGAATCTCAGCCTGACAGGCGTCTCACAGTCGATTTCGACAAGTTCAGTCGACGCCAAACAGGTCTCTGAGTTTCCATTGATCGAGAAAGTTGTGGGCGTCCTTGCGTGCAGAGCCGGAGAGAAGCGCGATTCGGTTGGAGACCATGTTCCGCGATTTTTCTGGATAGGCCCTGGCCAGATAGCTTACGGTCTCACCATGGATTTCAACCTGACAAGCCTTGGCCCCAGCAGCCAGGGCAGATCGCATGGCCTGCATGTAGGGCACGTAGGTTGAAGTCATTTCTTCGAGAATATGAAGGGCGAAACTGGTTGGGTTGTTGATTGTCGCGAGCGCGCCATTTCCATCCCAGGTATCGGCTCGTCGTTCACACCAATCGCGCACCGTGGGGAATTTGGCCACGATGCGTTTAGGGTCCGGATCCATGTTGGTGTGTGCCCGCAGCCCACCGAGCACGATGCAATCAAGCGCCGTGGGGTGATCGCCCAGGAGGAAAGCGGTTTGCGTCAGTTGCGCCTCAGCAGCGACCAGGATTCGCTCGTACTCCGCTTCCGCTGCGCGTTGCTGCAGCTGTGAATCGGTGCCGGTTGCTCGACAGGCTCGCGGACCCCAGTCGAGCATTCGACGAGCGACCGATTCGTCGCCGTTGGCCATTCTTGAAGCCGCAAAAGCGGCGCTTTCAGGGTAATGCCAGCGGTAGTGGACCATGGTCCGGGCAATCCACTCATCGAAATGCTCTTCCATGACATGAACCAGTACACCCATCGCTCCCTCGGGAAAAAGTCGACGAGCGCCGACCCTTGTGTCGAGCAGGTCGATGATGGGAGTGGTGTCCGCAAGGACCCAGTTTTCCGGCGTTTGGAGGACCGGCACCTGATGGGTTCCGGAGCGCAATTCCAGGTGTTCGCGGTTGGTGCTGTTCTTGGCGACGAAATCAAACGGCGAACCCGTGAATTTCATCGCCGCTTCCAGCTTGCGCGTAAAAAGGCTCAGTTCACCGCCGAAGAGTGTGTAAGTCATCGTCGTCTCAGTCCGTGGATGATTGGTGCCGGCTCAGCCAGGTTCCTCAGAATTTGGTTGACCTGAAATTCCCGGGGTGTGAGTTGCCCGCCAGTCGCTATAATCGCCGCCTTTTTCCGAATTCGACATTTCATGGAACAGTTCTTCGCGTACTTAGGCAATCATCCCATGCTCGCCGGCAGCTTTGCGATTCTGCTGGTGCTGTTCATTCGCAATGAAATGAATCGAGGAGGCACCGGAATCAGCACTCAGAAACTGGTTGATATGGTGAATCGTGAAGAAGCCGTCGTGGTCGATTTGCGTGACAAAAAGGAATTTGACCAGGGCCACCTGGTTGGCTCGCTGAACGTCCCCTATGCGTCTATCGAGACTCGGGTGGACGAGTTGACCAAGTACAAGGAACGGCCGCTGGTCCTGGTATGTCGTATGGGGCAGCACGCCGGCGCCGCCGGGACGATCCTTCGCAAGAAAGGTTTTGCCAATGTCAGCCGGCTGACCGGTGGTTTCATGGAATGGCGGAACCAGAACCTGCCAGTGGTGCGCGCATGAGTGAGCAGAATGCA
Source organism: Klebsiella pneumoniae (assembly GCA_945878745.1). GTDB lineage: Bacteria > Pseudomonadota > Gammaproteobacteria > Pseudomonadales > Azotimanducaceae > SYFY01. Next base: position 2,157 of record CAMDVY010000023.1, read on the forward strand.
GATTCGGGTACTTCGAGCGGTTCGGCTAATGGCCAGATTCGACTCGATCGTATTTATCTCAAGGATGCGTCGTTCGAGTCTCCCGGCACCCCCGAGGTGTTTGGTGAGGAATGGAAGCCTGAGCTCAACGTCGATATTGGCGCACGCACCAACGGCGGCCCCAATGGCCTGTTTGAAGTCGTATTGAGTACGACAGTGCGGGCCAAGCGAGCCAACGGAAAAACAGCGTATATCGTTGAAGCTCAGCAAGCGGGACTGTTCCACGTTCAGGGAATTGTTGGAGAAATGCTCCAGCGTGCGCTGGGCACCATTTGTCCAACCACTTTGTTTCCGTATCTTCGCGAATCTGTTGATGCAATGGTTGTGCGAGGTGGTTTTCCGCCGTTGCACCTGGCCCCCGTCAACTTTGAAGCACTCTATCGGCAGGCCGTGGCACAGCAAAAAACACAGGCCCAGTCCGAAAAGCCGATAGATGGCGCCTCGCCTGACGCGGTCAAGCACTGAACTAGGGAAGCTCTGAACAAGTCGCAGGAGCGACTTGTTCAGAGGATTCGTAGGCGATCAGCTGCTGGCAAACCCATGCTGACGCCAGGCCTCGTACACGGCGACCGCTACGGCGTTGGAGAGGTTCAGGCTTCTTGAAGCAGGTTGCATCGGAATTCGAAGCCGCTGGCTTGGTGTGAGAATATTCAAGACCTCGTCCGGAAGCCCGCGACTTTCAGGCCCGAATAGCAGCGTGTCAGCGGCCTGGTAGCTGATCATATGGTGATCGGATTTCCCCTTTGTCGTGAATGCGAAGACCCGCTCGAGAGGTCGGCCACTCAAATAGTCCGTTAGATTGTCATGGATGCTGACTCTGGCCCACTCGTGATAGTCGAGCCCGGCCCGTTTCAATCGACGATCGGACCACTCGTATCCAAGTGGTCTGATCAGGTGCAGATGGGTGCCGGTATTCGCACAAAGGCGAATGATATTGCCTGTATTCGGGGGAATTTCAGGCTCGAAGAGCACAACGTTGAACACGGTAGTGTTAGTCAGGCATGCCAAGTTCCTGCATCTTCCGGGTCAGCGTGTTACGTCCCCAGCCGAGCAGAATTGCCGCGTCCTTCTTGCGTCCACCGGTCTTCGCCAATGCCGCAAGAATGACGGTTCTCTCGAAAATAGGCGTGGCGATATCCAGCAACCTTGCATCGGGAGCGGTGAGCAGCGTGTTGGTTGCCCAGGCTGACAGCGCTTCGTCCCAGCTTCGATCTGAGGTGGTCTGCGTTTCCCGGGCTGAAGGCACCAGATCCTGAGGAAAATCCGCAGTCTGGACTTCCTGCCCCGGCGCCATGACGGTTAGCCAGCGACAGGTATTTTCCAATTGCCGCACGTTGCCGGGCCAGGGCAGATTCATGAGAAGCTCCTGTGCGCCAGAAGACAGTCGTTTGCATTCGACGTTCAGTTCCTGCGCCGCGGTCTGGAGAAAGTGTCTGGCCAGTAGTGGAACATCTGCCCGGCGTTCGGCCAGCGTTGGCAAGTGGATACGAATGACATTCAATCGGTGAAAAAGGTCTTCGCGGAATCGGCCGTCCTTGACCAGCTCCTGGAGATTCTGATGCGTGGCTGCGACGATACGAACGTCGGTCCGAACAGGGGAGTGCCCTCCAACCCGGAAGAACTCACCGGCCGATAGCACTCGCAACAATCGAGTTTGTGCAGACGCCGGCATGTCACCGATTTCATCCAGAAACAAAGTGCCGCCGTGGGCTTGTTCGAATCGACCGATGCGGCGCGCAACCGCACCGCTGAATGCACCTTTTTCGTGCCCGAACAGCTCACTTTCGATCAGCTCGCTTGGTATCGCGGCCATGTTCAGGGCAACAAATGTCGAGTTCGCGCGTGGGCTGTGTTCGTGCAAGGCGCGTGCGACGAGTTCTTTGCCAGTGCCTGAGGCACCGTTGATCAACACCGTGACATTGGACGCAGCGAGCCGGCCGATGGCTCGGAAGACATCCTGCATCGCTGGGGCCTGGCCGATGATTTCGGTTCTTGGCTCACTTTGTCCGTCGTCGGTTATCGAACTCTGCGCGCGTGTCGCCTCCGCATGAGCGATGGCTCGAGTCAGGACCGCCACGGCTTCATCGACGTCAAAAGGTTTGGCCAGATACTCGAAAGCGCCGTGTTGATAACTCTGCACTGCACTTTCCAGATCGGAGTGAGCGGTCATGACAACAACGGGGAGTTTGGGATCTCGTTCCTGGATGACTTTGACAAAGCTCAAACCGTCCATCCCAGGCATTCGAATGTCGGTCAGGATGACGGTTGGTGTTTCGTTCGCCAAAGCCTCCAGCGCATCCTCTGCAGACGCAAACAAGGTGACCGGAATCCCCGCTTGATCGAGTGCTTTTTCCAGTACCCAGCGAATAGATCGGTCATCGTCGACGACCCAGACTCTGCCGCTCAAGATAAGTCCACGGCCGGCTGGGAAGCCTGCGGTTGCGACGTTGGCAGCTGAATCGTGAACAGCGTCTGTCCAGGCCTGCTTGTGCATTCGATGATTCCACTGTGTTCAGTGATGATGGTCTGTGTCAATGCAAGACCCAGGCCAGTCCCTTCTGGCCTGCCACTGATCATCGGGAAGAAGATTCGTTCGGCGAGTGCCGGATTCACGCCGGGTCCGTTATCTTCGATATCGATCCGGATGGCACTGCGATGGCGATATCGGCCGACGGTCACTTGCCGGGCAATTCGAGTACGAATCCGCACGGTTGGGTTGGTAGTCCCCGGTAACGCCTGGCAGGCATTTCGCACGACATTGAGGAATGCCTGGATTAGTTGATCGCGATCCGCAACCAGCAGCGGCAGGCTGGGGTCGTAGTCACGAATGATCGTTATTGCTGTGAACTCAGCGCTTGCGAGTGCCACGACGCGCTCGAGAACTTCGTGGACGTTGCATTCGGCGAAGCGTGGCGTTGAGCGCAGACGCATCATGCGATCAACGAGATCTCTGAGTCGATCAACCTCGCCGAGGATGATGCCCGTGTATTCGCGTAGTTGCTCGGAAGGTAACTCGCGCTCAAGCAGTTGAGCCGCACCGCGAATACCGCCTAGCGGATTCTTGACTTCGTGGGCGAGCCCCCGGATGAGCTGCAAGGACGTTTCCTGCTGACTCGCTAACTGGTCATCACGACTGAAACGCAGTTGGATATCCAGAGGCTGTAACTCCAGCAACAACGCGTTTCCCTCGGGTAGCGGTGTCGCACTTATGTCCAGAATCAGATGACTTCGGTCTGCCAGCGTGATTTCCAGTTTCCGGACGGTGACCGATTGCACCTCCACAAGCGCTCGCTTGAGCGTCCGGACGATGTTGTCGTCAGCCTGCAGCAGTTCGCCGACGGAGGCGCCGATGGTCTGTTCTCTGGAGCGGGTCAGGAGGTTCTCTGCGGCCGGGTTTAGGTAGACCACGCTGAGGCGCTGATCGATCACGACAATCCCTGTACGTTGATTGTCGACAATGTAGGCGGCCGTCGTATGCGGCGAAGGCAACGGAGTAAATTCAGTCATACCCAACTTCAAGCAAGAACCGAACCAAGTGCACTACTCGTGGAGAAGACGCACCAAATTAGTGCATAACGCTGTGGGGGGCAAGTCGAAGTCGAGCTTGCAGCTCACGTGAAAACAAACAGGCGTGGTGTCCGCGACCGCAGAATTATCGGATCCTAACCTGGCTTCTTCTTCGGTTTTGGTGGAGGCGGGTGGTAACGCTGCAGGTGAAACGTCGTTACGGGCGATTGCTGCAGACTTTTGCCGGTTGCGTCGACAACTTCCAGAAGCAGGCTGTGTGTCCCTCGATCAACGTTCTCTAGCGGAAAGCTGGGGCCTGAGCCCTGACCCATGGCTTTGCCGTCCATGAGCAATCTGAGCTGTTGATTGGCGAACAGCGGTGGAAGGATGCTGACGGTAACGGTGACATGACCGCTGTTTTCGCGGACAGAGGCATCGTGGGCGGGACTGACGATGCCGAGGGTCGAATAAGGCACAAAAACGTCGGTTGTCTCATCGCCTTTTTCGTCGACGATCCAGGGTGTGCGCGTGGTGGCCTTATCGGTGCCCGGCCCATCCCAATTGTTGGTTTCCTTCAGTACAACCGGATCTGCCGGCTTGCCGTCGTTAAGGGGAGGCACATCCGTGAAGATGACATTCCCGTTCGCGTCCTTGGTCTTGTAGATCCTGGTCTCAGCCGTGGCCGAGCCGTATATCACGAGAGTAACAAAGAGAAGCTGAGCGAAGTACTTCACAGCCATTCACCAGTCGGACGGTGTTGCAGATAGTGGACTTTTTGCAGACAAAAAAAAGCCCCTGGTGCCGCGAGACACCAGGGGCTCAAGTCCGTTGGATCAGACGCTGTAGTACATGTCGAACTCGACGGGATGAGGCGTCATGCGCAGGCGATCAACGTCTTGACGCTTGAGAGCGATATAGGAATCGATCAATGCGTCCGTAAACACGCCGCCTGCCGTCAGGAATGCTCGATCCTTGTCGAGGGCATCCAGGGCTTCGTCCAGCGCGCCGCAAACCGTTGGCACGTTCTTGAGTTCCTCTGGAGGCAAGTCGTAGAGGTCCTTGTCGAAGCTGTCTCCGGGGTGGATCTTGTTCTTGATGCCATCAATGCCGGCCATCAGCATGGATGCAAAAGCGAAATACGGATTTGCAGTGCTATCCGGGAATCTCACTTCGATGCGGTACGCGCGTGGATTGCCACCTTGAATGTAAGGCACACGAATCGATGCGGATCGGTTGCGTGCCGAGTACGCAAGCAATACCGGTGCTTCATAACCGGGAACCAATCGCTTGTATGAATTGGTCGACGGGTTGGTGAAGGCGTTGAGGGCCTTGGCGTGCTTGATGATTCCACCAATGTAGAAAAGCGCGGTTTCTGACAAGCCAGCATACACGTCTCCGTAGAAGACGTTGGTCTTGCCCTTGGCAATGGACTGGTGCACATGCATGCCACTGCCATTGTCACCGAACAGAGGTTTTGGCATGAAGGTTACGGTCTTGCCATAGGCGTCGGCGACGTTATGTACGCAGTACTTGTAGAGCTGGGTTTCGTCGGCCTTCTTGACCAGCGTGTTGAAGCGCGTGCCGATTTCGTTCTGGCCAGCAGTGGCAACTTCGTGGTGATGAACTTCTACTTCGATTCCCATGGATTCCAGTGCGTTACACATGGCAGAGCGAAGATCGGCAGCGGAGTCCACTGGCGGAACCGGGAAGTAACCACCTTTCACACGCGGACGGTGTCCGAGGTTGCCGCCTTCGAATTCCAGTCCGGAAGACCAGGCCGCTTCTTCTGCATTGATGGTGAAGCCACTTGATCCCATACCGACATGAAATCGCACGTCGTCGAATACGAAGAACTCAAGCTCGGGTCCGAAAAATGCAGTATCACCAATCCCCGTGGAGGCGAGATAGGCTTCAGCTTTTTTGCCGACCGAACGCGGGTCGCGCTCGTAGGGCTGCATGGTGCTTGGCTCGATGATGTCGCAACGCAGGATGAGTGTTGCGTCGTCCCGGAAGGGGTCCATCACCGACGTGCTGTCGTCAGGCATCAGGATCATGTCGGATTCATTGATGGCCTTCCAGCCAGCAATTGACGAGCCGTCAAACATGACGCCATCAGCAAAGGTTTCTTTCGTGACTTTTTTTGCTGGTACCGTGGTGTGCTGTTCCTTGCCGCGTGGGTCTGTGAAACGAAGATCTACCCATTTCACGTCGTGGTCGGAAATCATCTTCAGAGTTTTGTCTGACATTACTTGTTACCTTGTGACTTGCTGATGTGTGGCCAGTTCGAATTGTGTGCTGGCCTTATACCCTTCACGGCCCTCGTTGGCCCATTCCCTCGGCTCGGTGCGTGCCAGTGGAGCACGACGCATGTGCTCCAAATGTACTCACCCTGCCATTAGAACATCCCCCGAATTTCAAGCAACGAACATGCCATAGCTCGAAGATCTGTATTGGGCGCCGTATTATCCATATTCCGGCGCTTTATGCGCCAATCCAGTGCCACCGAATATTTTGTCGCACTATTTCGGTGCGATGGCCTCTTTCTGTACTCGGATACTGATCCGGCATAGCTTCCCCTCGCGGACGGCAGCGAGCAGTTCGTGTCCGTGAATTCGACACCACGCTGGAATGTCGTGCATCACGCCGGGGTCCGTAGCCAGGACTTCCAACACATCGCCAGATTGAAGTGACCGGATTCGATCCTGGGTCCTGATGACGGGCAGTGGACACAGGAGTCCTTTGGTATCGAGGGTGAACTCGCCAGGTTGCGGCTCAGTGATGGTGCCCGTCATACATGCCAGGAGGATGGTAATTCTGCGACGGACAGAGGGATGACGTTCACCACCTCGCCGGAACCATCAGGTCGCTTGATTTCGAGACTGACGGATTCTGCTTCGCGCCCCTGGCTGTACCGGGCGATCAGGCGGGCAGCGAGACTGAGGTCATCGACGGTCGGTGTGCCATCGAGCAGGCACATGGGCCCCATATGGCTGATAGGCTCAATGCTGGTCATGCAGTACTGATAACCACGCAAGTACTCATTTTCACCTTCTTCGCGGCCAATGATCAGCTTGAAATGGGGAGCGGGACGCAGATGACGCCCTACCTTGAGCAACATGATGTCGTCCAGTTCGTAGGACCGGTCACCGCGTGCCTGCCAGAGATCAACGAGCTTTTTCGAATAATTCTCGTCGGTGAGAAAGCAGCAACCCCCGGCCGGCTGAGCCCAATCGTTGAAACCGAACTGCCGCGCGAGGGCAATCTGGGGTTTGCGGTCTCGACCCGAGAAGCCGTAGAGCCGTTCGCGGCTCACCCATCCCTCGCGTTCGGGCATGGTCTCCGGCAGGTTTCTGGCACTGAGTGGGCGCAATAGTCTGTCGTTGGCGCCAGAATCCCGGGCGATCACCGGCATGGTCTGTTTGCGCTGGCTCATTGGGCGCTGCCCAACCACCTCACCGGTGACGATGAAATCGAAGCCGTGATCGGTCATGAAGCCGCTTTCGATGAATAGCTCACGGGCCTTGCTGACCATGAAAATCTTGCAGTCCAGACAGGGATTCATGTTGGAACCGTAACCGTGCCTGGGGTTGAGCAGCACGTCCTTGTACTCCTCGATCACGTCAATGATGTGAAGTTTGATCCCAAGTTGTTCTGCTACCCACAGCGCATTGTTTCGCTTTGGACGGTTACCCCGCGGCTCGCGGATGGCGTGGGTGTGCCCCTCCACGCAAAATCCCGTAGAGAAATTCACGCCCTCAACATGTATTCCCTGCTCCTGGACCACCTTGGCAGCCAGCATGGAATCAAGACCACCGGAAATCAGCGCGACAGCGCGACGCTGTTCGGCCATAATCGCGCTCCATTTTTTGGCAGACCCGTTGGTAACCCCACTTGCGGTCTACCCATAACCCCGCCGTTCAACAAGTTGTTTAGCGCCCGAAAGGCGCGGAAGTCTAGTGACCAATCATATCCTTCGCAATGTAGCCATCATCGCGCACGTCGATCATGGCAAGACCACCTTGGTGGATCGTCTGCTTCAACAGACCGGAACCGTTAGCACCGGAGCCGGTGAGCGCGTGATGGACAGCAACGATCTTGAACGAGAGCGTGGCATCACGATTCTCGCGAAAAACACAGCCATCGAGTACAAAGACCATATCATCAACATCGTCGATACACCCGGGCACGCCGATTTTGGTGGTGAAGTCGAGCGTGTGCTGTCGATGGTGGATTCGGTTCTTTTGCTGGTTGACGCCGTCGACGGGCCAATGCCGCAGACTCGATTTGTAACGCAGAAAGCCTTTGCGGCCGGGTTGAATCCGATTCTTGTCGTGAACAAGGTGGACCGCCCCGGCGCAGACCCGCATCGGGTGGTAGATCAGGTATTCGACCTGTTCGACAACCTTGGCGCGAACGACATTCAGCTCGATTTCCCGATCATCTATGCCTCGGCGCTGCTTGGGGTTGCGGGCATGGATGCGGATGCTCTGGCACCTGACATGTCGCCCTTGCTGGACCTGATCCTTGCTGAAGTGCCACCGCCGGCGGGTGATTTCGACGAACCGCTGCAATTGCAGATCTCGTCCCTCGACTACTCGAGTTATGTGGGTGTGATCGGAATTGGCCGGATCAAGCGTGGCCGGGTGAAGCGCAACATGCCGATTGTTGCGATCGATCGGCATGGCAAGTCGAGACGCGCACGCATACTGGATGTCCTTTGCAGTCGCGGTCTGGCACGAGAACCGAGGGACGAAGCCCTTGCAGGCGATATTGTCTATGTCACCGGCGTTGAAGATATTGCGATATCGGACACGCTCTGCGCGCCTGATACGCCAGAAGCGCTGCCACCGCTCAGCGTGGACGAGCCGACGCTGACGATGCTCTTTTGCGTAAACACTTCGCCGTTTGCCGGACTGGAGGGCAAATTCCTCACCAGCCGACAAATTCGCGAGCGACTGTTTCGTGAAGCGTCCTATAACGTGGCCCTGGGCGTGGTAGACACCGAAGATCCTGATCGATTCCGGGTGTCTGGCCGTGGCGAACTGCATCTTTCGGTGCTGATCGAAACCATGCGTCGGGAAGGTTACGAATTTGCAGTGTCGCGCCCGGAAGTCATCGACAAGGAGATCGACGGGGAGATACAGGAGCCCTACGAACTGCTGACTCTGGACGTGGAAGATGCTCACCAGGGCAAGGTCATGGAGGCCTTGGGTGACCGACGTGGCGAACTCGTTTCCATGCAGTCAGACAATAAAGGTCGGATGCGTCTGGTCTATCGACTCGCGACCCGTGCCTTGATGGGCTTCCGTCCGCTGTTCCTCAGCATGACATCAGGTACAGGCGTGATGTCATTTGGCGCCGCCGGATATGGGCCGAAGCTGAAGTACGAAATCGGCCAGCGCAAGAATGGTGTCATGATCTCCAACGCCAATGGCAAAGCCGTTGGCTTCGCGCTCTTCAACCTGCAGGAGCGTGGTCGCCTGATGGTGGCGCCGAATGATCCTGTTTATGAGGGCATGGTGGTTGGTTTGTACAGCCGCGACACCGATCTGACCGTAAACCCGATCAAGGAGAAGAAGCTCACCAACATGCGTGCGTCAGGCAAGGATGACAACATTCTGCTGGACACGCCGGTACGCCATACGCTTGAGCAGGCGCTGGAGTTCATTGACGGAGACGAACTGGTGGAAGTCACGCCAGTTGCCATTCGCATTCGGAAGGTGCATCTCACAGAGAACGATCGCAAGCGCGCGGGGACCGGCCGGATGCGATGAAAGCAGTACTGCAACGCGTATCGCGTGCAAGTGTTGTCGTTGAGGGAGAGTGTATTGCCAGGATCGGACGGGGGCTGCTGGTTCTGCTGGGGGTAGCCGTCGGCGACTCCCGGGAACAGTCTGCGTGGTTGGCCAACAAGACTGCCGACATCCGGATATTTTCGGATGGTCACAAGCCAATAAACGCAAGCGTACTGGATGTTGGCGGTGCAGTACTTGTAGTCTCGCAGTTTACGCTGGTCGCAGATACCAGCCGAGGCAATCGGCCAGGATTCGGTACAGCAGCGCCACCTGTGGAAGCCGAGCCTCTGTGTGAACATTTCGTCGCCGAGCTGCGAGCACGGGGCGTCAAGGTCGAGACCGGACGCTTCGGAGCCGACATGCAGGTTGAACTGCTTAATGACGGACCTGTGACGATCCTGCTTGAGCGATAGTAGATCGCGATCGATCAGTCCACTGGCCCGTGCCCAACCGTTTATTCAGAGCTCCATGTCGACGCCGCAAGGGCAATGGTCCGAGGCCAGGACATGTGGCCAGATGAATGCATCGGAGATTTTCTTGTTGGCGCTGGCAGATGCCAGCACGTAATCGATCCGCCAACCGACATTGTCAGCACGGGCGTTTCCGAACTGACGCCACCAGGTGTAATGACCGGTTTCCTCAGGGTGTCGCGCTCGAAACGTATCGATCCATCCAGCGTTGATCCAGCGATCCATTTCGGCGCGCTCCTCCGGCAGGAATCCGCTGGAGCTCTTGTTGGTTTTGGGTCTGGCCAGATCGATCTCATGGTGAGCAGTGTTGTAGTCACCCATCACCAGCACAGGCCCCCGTTTGCGAAGACTCTCAATCCGTTGGAAAACAGCGGCGTAAAAACCGAGTTTGTAGGGAACTCGCGAATTGTCGCGCTCTTTGCCGCTCCCTTTTGGAAAGTAGATTGAGGCGATGTGCAGCTTGCCAAATCGAGCGAGGATAAAGCGTCCCTCGGCATCGAACTCCGGAATGCCCAGCGTCGTTTCAATCTTGTCGGGTTCTTGCCGGGAGTAGATTGCCACACCGCTGTATCCCGGTCGTTGTGCTGCATTGAAGGCGGTAAACCAGCCGACCGGTGTCCGAACGGGCTCTTCAAGCTGCTCCTGGAACGCACGGACTTCCTGCAGTCCTACGACATCGGCGCCAGAGGACTCGAGAAATTCCAGGAATCCCTTCTTTGCGCAGGCACGCAACCCATTGACGTTCCAGCTTATGACTCTCATCGGCAGTTCTTCTTCTCTGTTCGGCGGTCTGGTCGCCGGTCTGCACAGGCAGGCGTCCGACAGTCAAAGACTAGGTGTTTGTTCGGGGGTCGGTTCGTTTGCGTGCGCCGGGATGAAACGCGAAAAGAACACGCCTATTTCGTAAAGCAACCACATCGGCACGGCCAGCAGGATCTGCGACAACACGTCTGGTGGCGTAAGGATCATGCCGACCACAAAACATCCCACGATCACATACGGCCGCTTGTTGACGAGGGACTCAGCAGTGGCGAAGCCGGTCCACACCAGTAACAACACGGCAATCGGGATCTCAAAGGCAGCCCCGAATGCCAGAAACAGGGCCATCACGAAGTCCAGGTACTGCCCGATGTCGGTCATCATCAGCACACCTTCCGGTGTAATGCTTTCCAGAAACTTGAACATCAGAGGGAAGACGACGAAGTAGGCAAAGGACACACCCAGGTAAAACAACGCGACACTGGATAGCAGCAATGGGGCAGCAAATCGCTTTTCATGCAGATAGAGTCCTGGTGCGACAAATGACCATGCCTGATGCAGAAGAAATGGAACGCTTAGGAACAAGGCTACGTACAGAGCCAGCTTGAATGGAGTCAGAAAGGGTGTTGCCACGCCTGTGGCGATCATATTGCCTTCCGGCAGATAGGTGAGCAAAGGCGCTGCGACAAACGAATAGATATCGTTAGCAAAGTAATAGACCGGAAAGAACAGCACCACAATCACAAGTGCGCTCCGCAGGATGCGGCTTCTCAACTCGATGATGTGTTCGAGAAACGGCTGCTCGTTTTTATCGACGGCTGCATCGTGAGTGCGCCGAGCATCTGGCTGATCAGCCACCTTGTCCGTCCGAAGTTTTATTCAGTGAGTCGGTTGCCGGCGTTGGAGTCTGCGTCGATGCGAGTCTGGGCTCCGTGGGAGCTATCGGTGGATGAACAGTATTTTTCACTTCTTTTTCGATCCGCTTTATCTCGTCCATGATGGCTTCGTTGTGGAGTTGCCGCCGAACATCGTCCATGCCTATTTCCCGCTCAATCTCCGACTTCACGGCAACAAAGGATCGGC
>CAMDVY010000024.1 GCA_945878745.1 Klebsiella pneumoniae
GACGGTGTCCTGAAAGCCACCAAGGTCGACGGAATCTATTCGGCAGATCCGAAAAAACACCCCGACGCTGTTCGCTATCCCGAGCTGGATTTCCATCAGGTGCTTCGAGAAGAACTGGAAGTGATGGATCTGTCGGCTATCTGCCTGTGTCGAGACCATGATTTGCCGATCGTAGTGTTCGACATGCACCTGTCTGGCGCCTTGGCACGTATTGCCAGAGGCGAGAAAATCGGTTCCATCGTGAGGTCTCAACTCTTAACTGAAAAGGGCCGAGGAGTGCTCCATGCTCGATGATATCCGTGCAGATGCCGAAGAAAGGATGCAGAAGAGTATTGAGTCGCTTGGGAACGCCTTTGCCAAGATCCGCACCGGGCGCGCCAACCCTCGACTGCTGGATCGTGTGACGGTCGAGTATTTCGGCGTCGATACGCCCCTGAATCAGCTGGCTTCGGTAAATGTTGAGGATGCTCGCACGCTGCTGATTTCGCCCTGGGAAAAAAAGCTGCTGCCGCAGATCGAAAAAGCGCTGCTGAAAAGTGACATTGGCATTACGCCGAATACGGCCAATGGGGTGATCCGCCTGCCTCTGCCACCTTTGACAGAGCAGAATCGGAAAGACCTCGTCAAACATGCTCGCCAGGAGGCTGAGCAGGCGCGGGTTGCGATTCGTAATATTCGCCGTGATGCCATGGCGGATGTGCGCGAAGTCGTCAAAGAAAAAGAAGCCTCCGAAGATGACGGTCGGCGCGCTGAAGATGCCCTGCAGGCACTTACTGACAAGTTTGTCGCGGATGTCGAAAAGGTACTGGGTGGGAAAGAAGGCGACCTGATGGCGATCTGAGGTTGGCGGTCGATTTCAAACTCCATCACAATTACATAGACGCGTCTTAATTTCGCGGGTTGCTCGTGCGATAGTCACAGGCACACGGAACAGGATGACCGGTACCCCCATGTCCGAATCTCAGTCCAAGCCCATCTATCTGGCTGCCGATAGCTCACCCCCGACTCACGGGGTTTCGCATCTGGCAATCATTATGGACGGTAATCATCGCTGGGCGCAGGCCAGGCACTTGCCGAAGACCGCAGGCCATCGGGCAGGGGCAAAGAATGTGGCTAAACTCGCCGAGGCGTGTGCCGATGCCGGCATCACCTGTCTGACCTTGTTTGCTTTCAGCACCGAGAATTGGGCACGACCTCGCCGTGAGGTCAACCTGCTGATGGAACTGATGCGGGGCATGCTCGAAAACGATGTCGATGAGCTGAACGCGCGCGGTGTCAAATTGTGCGTGATTGGTGATCGGTCGCGTTTTTCACCCGATCTTCAATCGCACATGGAACGGGCCGAAAAGCTCACTCGGAACAACGATGCCATGCGTTTGAACATCGCCGCCAATTTCGGCGGTCGGTGGGATATTGTCCAGGCTGCCCGCCAACTGGCAGAAGATGCGGCGGCGGGCCGGTTGAGCTCTGCCGATATAGCCAATCTCGCCGAGTCGGATTTCGCCCGCTACCTCTCGCTCGGTTCGTTGCCGGCGCCTGACCTGTGCGTTCGCACAGGCGGTGACCAGAGGATCAGCAACTTTCTGCTGTGGGATTTTGCTTACACGGAATTCTATTTCACCGACACCTACTTCCCTGACTTCGATACGATCCAGTTGAATCGTGCTCTTGAGAGTTTTGCCGAACGCCAGCGCCGCTTCGGCCGGCGTACCTGAAGCCGAACTGATCGCCCGATGCTGCGCACTCGCATCATCACCGCACTGATACTTGCTCCTGCAGTTATTGCTGCGATCTATTTACTGGCGACGCCCTGGTTGTCGGTGCTGCTGTGGCTGGTGGGTGCGGCAGGCGCCTGGGAGTGGGCAGCCTTGGCCGGATTGTCGTCCCGACCCCTGCGTGCGACGTACGTTGGTGTGCTCACAGCTCTGGCAACCGTGCTGTACTTCAATCCTGAGATTCAACTGATCTGGTTGCAGAGCCTGGCGGCTTTCTGGGTGGTTGCGTTGGGTGTTGTTCTTGCTTATCCGGGTAGTGGTGAGTGGGCGGTCAATCGCTGGAGTGTAGGCTTGTCGGGTGCACTGGTACTGCCTGGTGCAGTGCTCGGCCTGATCACCATTCATGGCCAGTCCAATGGTGCCAACTGGTTGTTGTTCAGCCTGTTGATCTGTTGGGCGGCTGATATCGGTGCCTATTTTGCCGGGCGGCGTTTTGGACGGCGCAAGCTCGCCGTCGCGGTCAGTCCAGGCAAAACCTGGGAGGGTGCAATCGGAGGGCTGTTCCTCACCCTGATCGTTTGTGCAGGCTTGTTGTTTGCCACCGATCAATTGAGTCCGCTCTGGATGGTGGTACTGGTTGGTCTGGTTGGTGTATCGATTCTCGGTGACCTCTTTGAGAGCCTGCTCAAACGCGCCACAGGCATCAAGGATTCTGGCCAGTTGTTGCCCGGTCACGGTGGTGTCCTCGATCGGGTGGACTCGATCCTCTCGGTGGCGCCCTGTTTTGCGCTTTGGTTGCTGCAATACCCCTGAACAAGCGTTCGTCGGCCTGTGTCCACAGCCCCCGGCATCACTTCCTGCATGTCTTTTCTGGGAGCTGGGGTATGATGCGCCGCGATCAGATTCAGGATTGATTCATCGCTGCTGAGCTAAATGGGCTCATACAGGGTGATTCCCGACACCGAAGCACAGGCCACAGACAAGCACAGCATGCATCTCATTGAGTACCTCGTTGCATTTCTGATCACCCTCGGTGTTCTTGTCACCGTGCATGAACTGGGTCATTACTGGATTGCGCGTTGGTCCGGTGTGCGTGTCTTGCGGTTTGCTGTCGGTTTTGGTCGCCCCTTGTGGAAAAGAGTTGATGCGCGTGGTGTGGAGTGGGTTATCGCCATGATTCCGCTGGGTGGTTATGTGCGCATGCTCGATGAGCGCGACAGTGAATTCGCGGAGTCCGCAGCGCCTGGTGACATTTCTTTCGGGCAACTGCATCCGGCCTGGCGCATTGCCGTTTCACTAGGCGGTCCGTTCGCCAACTTCCTGCTTGCAGTGGTCGCGTTCTGGATCGTCGCAATTGCTGGCTCAACCACCTACATGCCCATCCTTGGCGCCGTCCCCATCGAATCACCCTTGGCCCGCGCGGGCGGTATGGCCGGTCTGGAGGTGGTGACTGTGGACGGTGACCAGACGTCGTCGTGGCAACAGGTCTCCATGGCGCTCGCTACTCGATTGGGGGACACGGGAGACATATTGCTTGGGCTGCGTCGACCAGGAACCGAGTCAGTAGACGAAATTCGGGTCGAAGTCGCGGACTGGGAGCGCGGTGTCGATGCCCCCGACCTGCTGGGCTCTTTAGGCATCGTCCCGAACATTCCCGCAATTGTTGGCCAGATCGAGCCAGGCTCCGCCGCCGAGCGGGCCGGATTGTTGCCCTGGGATCAGATTACCGCGCTCGATGGAGACTCTGTCGTTGATTGGACCGGGATGCAGGCTGCGATCAGCAAGCTGCAATCGGGCGATGTGACCGTGAGCATCGAGCGCAATGGTCAAGCGCTGGTAATACTGGCGCGCCCAGAATTGCGAGTGACCGAAACCGGAGAGCGGCGGGTTCTGGGAATCAGCCCGCCGATCAATGAGATTCAACATGGTGTGTTTGCAGCCGTGCCGGTGGCTGTCACCAAAATGGTGGACACCGTTGGCGACACGCTGGCACTGCTGAAAAAGATGATCTTTGGCCAGGTCTCGATGGCAAATCTCAGCGGTCCGCTGACGATTGCTCAAGTTGCAGGTGATTCTGCGCGGGTTGGGTGGCACTATTTTGTCGGGATTCTGGCGTTGCTCAGTGTCAGCCTTGGGGTTCTGAATCTGCTGCCGATACCCATACTCGATGGCGGTCACGTGGTGTACGCCACCGTCGAATGGCTGACGGGCAAGCCGGTTTCGGAACGTGTGCAGATAGTTGGTTTCCAGTTCGGTATGTTTCTGGTCGGCGGACTTATGGCGCTGGCTCTCTTCAACGACTTCGCAAGGATTTTTGGTGGTTGAACAGCTTTTTCGTTCGCGGGTCGTGATTCGCTTTGTTGCCTGCCTGGTTTTGTTTCTTGCTCTGCCACTGCGTGCGGAGGTATTTACCATTACTGACATCCGGTTGCAGGGGCTGCAACGTGTGTCGCCTGGAACCGTATTCAACCTGCTGCCGATCAATGTCGGTGATTCGCTGGATACCCAGGCGACCAGGCAGCTTGTGCGGCTGATGTTCAAGTCCGGTTACTTCAAGGACATCCGCATGGCACGTGATGAGGGCGTCCTCATCATCACCATGGTTGAACGACCAGCCATCGAGTCCATCAAGATCGAGGGTAACAAGGCGATCAAGACAGAAGCCTTGCTGAAAGGACTTGGTGATCAGGGATTGCGTGAGGGTGAGATTTTCAAACAGGCCACGCTTGAGCGTGTCGGGCTGGAGTTGGAACGTCAGTACGTCTCACAGGGCCGTTATGGCGCGACCCTCGACACCAAGGTTGAAGATCTGGCGCGCAACCGGGTCAACATCACGATCGAGATTGTAGAAGGCAAGGCGTCAGGGATTCGGCATATCAACGTTGTCGGGAACGAAACTTTCGATGATGACGTTCTGCTTGAAGAGTTCGAACTGAAACATCCCAGCCTCTTCTCGTTCTACCGTAACGACGACAAATACTCGAAAGAAAAATTTACCGGTGACCTGGAAAAGCTCGAGTCCTGGTACAAGGACCGCGGACACGTCGCCTTCGAGGTGAAATCGACCCAGGTCAGTATCACACCAGACCGACGGGACGTGTACATCACCCTCAATGTGGTTGAAGGTGGTGTCTACAATATTCGCAAGGTGGGTCTGGTTGGCGAGTTGGGTGACACGAAGCCGGAGCAGATTCGCCCGTTGTTCCTGGTGACCGAAGGTGAACTCTTCTCTCAAGCCAAGGTCACTGCAACCGAAGAGCTCATCACCAATGCACTTGGCAATTCAGGATTTACCTTTGGCACGGCCAGTGGTGTGCCGAAAATCAATGACGATGGCACTGTAGATATCGAGTTTTTCGTCGACGCTGGCCAGCGGGCCTATGTCAACCGCATTTCGTTCACGGGCAATCGTGTCACCCAGGATGAGGTGATGCGGCGTGAAATGCGCCAGCTTGAGGGTGCCTGGGCGTCGAAAGCACAGATCGATCTTTCCAAGATTCGTCTGGAGCGACTCGGCTACTTCTCGACCGTAGAGGTAGAGACTCCTCAGGTAGCGGGTACTGATGACAAGGTTGATGTGAATTTCACGATGGAAGAGCAGCCGTCGGGAAGTATTTCGGCAACTCTGGGTTATGCACAGGATGTGGGTTTGATCCTGGGTGCAAACTACCAGCAGAACAACGTCTTTGGCACGGGTAACCAGTTGGGTGTCGGATTGAGTTCCTCGCGGTACCAGAAGTCAGCCAACTTCAGCTACTTCAATCCCTACTTTACGCTGGATGGCATCAGCCGGGGCTACAACGTTTTTATTCGCCGTCTGGATTATGACGAGCGAAACATTGCTCGCTTCAGCACCGATGCAGCAGGTATCGGACTTAACTTCGGATTCCCGATCGGGGAAACGCAACGCATCGATTTTGGTTTGCAGGTGGACTACACCAAGGTGCTCGAAGGTCGATTCCCGGCTCGCGAAATCCAGGATTTCCTGCGCGAAAACGGTCCTGATGCTGTCAACTTCAAAGGCTCGTTAGGATGGCGGCGTTCGACGCTCAACCGCGGCATGTTTGCAACCGCTGGAGACTCGCAGTCCCTCAATCTTGAGTTAGCGGTGCCTGGTAGTGACCTGCAGTTCTACAAACTCACCTTCTCCGGAGAGAAGTACTTTGCATTGTGGGGTGACTGGGTGTTCCGAGCGCGTACCGAATTGGGTTATGCCGACAGTTATGGCAAAAAGGACCTGCCGTTCTATGAGCACTTTTTTGCCGGCGGATTCGGATCGGTGCGGGGATTTGAAAACTCTTCACTCGGGCCTCGATCCACCGATCCTGAGTTCGACATCGATGGCAACCCGGTCCCTCTGGGTTTCTTTGATGACGAAGGTGATCCTTTCGGCGGGAACATCCTGATGGAATTTTCCGGGGAGATCATTTTCCCGTTACCGCTGGTCAAGGACACCCGTCAGTTCCGTTCCGCGTTCTTTGTCGACGCAGGCAACGTGTTCAGCACCAACTGCAGGAGTTACAGCCGTAACTGTTTTGAATTCGATATGGGTGAATTGCGTTACGCCGTCGGGTTTGGCGTGACCTGGCTGACCGGTCTTGGACCCATGACCTTCAGCATCGCCAAACCATTCAATGCCGGCGAATTCGACCAGAAAGAGTCCTTCCAATTCGAACTTGGACGCTCTTTCTGATTCACCAGGAACCGCTTTGCGGCCACATTTCACTGACAATCCGGAACAAATCAGTGCCCCGGTTACACGCAGATTGTTTGCTAACAAGCTGCTAGAATCCGCGGCTGCACCTGGTTTGGCACTGGCTAACGAATCCTGAGGAGACTGAGAGACATGAAGAAGTATCTGACGTTGATGGTGATGGTGTGCCTGTATGGCATGGCATCGATTCCGGCTGCGTATGCGGAATTGAAGATTGCAGTTCTCGATACCCAGCGGGCCATCGTGGATTCGGACGGTGGCAAAGCATTCCTGGATAGGGTAAACGCTGAATTGCAGAAAGATCAGGATGATGCCAAGAAGATCCAGGCTGAACTGAAGACGCTGCAGGAAAAACTGCAGAAAGATCAGGCTGTGATGAGCGAAGAGGACAAGCGAAAATCCGCCAAGTCCATTGAGGACAAGCAGATCGACCTGCAGTTCATCGTCAACAAATTGCAGAAGGCCGTACAGGATCGACGTGAAGAACTGATGCGTGACATGGTGCCGCGCGTGGATGCAGCGTTGAAGGACCTCATTGATCTTGAAGGTTATGATCTCGTTGCCGAACGATCCAGCTTTCACTATGTGAATACCAAGCACGACATCACCCGTCGTGTCACCGAGAAGCTGAACTCCAAAGCTGCCGCACGCTAGGGCCGGCCGCCCGATGGCGGAGTTCAAGCTCGCTGAGATTGCGCGGCATCTGGAAGCCCGTCTCGTTGGAGACGGGCAGCGTGTGGTGACATCGCTGGGATCGTTGGCAAGTGCTACTTCAGCACAGATTTCCCACCTCTCCAGTACGGCCTATCGAAAATACCTCGCCGGTACCCAGGCGGGTGCAGTGCTGCTGCGCGAAGAAGATCTGGCGGCTTGCCCGGTGGATGCACTGATTGTCACCAATCCTTACCTTGCCTTCGCTCGAGTGAGCCAGCTGTTTTCCCGTCCCGACCATCTGCCTTCCGGTATCCATCCCACAGCGATAATTGCTTCCACGGCGGATATCCATCCTGACGCGTCGATCGGTGCAGGCGTGGTCGTTGGAGCCGACAGCTCGATTGGAGCAGGCGCTCGCATCCATTCAGGCGTGTTCATCGGCGAGCGATGTGAGGTCTCTGACAACGTGGAGTTGTTTGCGCGTGTTGTCCTCTACAGCGACGTCCGGATTGGGTCGCGTAGTGTGGTGCATGCGGGGGCCGTTCTTGGTGGCGATGGCTTTGGCTTCGCACCTGATGAAGGAGGTCGTCTGCACGCCATCGCCCAGCTGGGCGGACTTACGATCGGTTGCGACGTGTCAATCGGCTGCAATACGGCGATTGATCGTGGTGCCATCGATGACACGGTGATCGAAGATGGCGTCAAGATCGACAACCTGGTGCAGATCGGACATAACTGCCACATTGGCGCGCACAGTGTGCTGTGCGGATTTGTAGGACTGGCAGGAAGCTCCCGGATTGGCAAGCATTGCGTTCTTGCCGGAGGGTGTGGGGTAGGTGGTGATCAGCCGGTGACATTGTGTGACCAGGTGACCCTGACCGCCGGAACGATCGTCACCAGTTCCATCGACAAACCCGGTGTCTACTCAGGGTTGATCCTGCACAATAGCAATCGGCGATGGAAACGAAATGCCCTTCACCTCCAGAAACTGGACGAATTGGTTGCCCGCGTGCGCGAGCTGGAGCGGCAACTGGCAAAACGATCTTCCTGAGATCAGGCTCGTTGTCCGCATGTGCGGGCTTGTTGAACACTTCAATCAGAACCAGACAACATGACTTCACCTAACGAACGAATCCTCGACGTCAATGCACTGATGCAGTATTTGCCGCATCGTTTTCCATTCCTGCTAGTCGATCGGGTGATCGAGCTGGCAGCAGGTGAGTACGTCAGGGGATTCAAGAACGTCACCATCAATGAGCCGTTTTTTACTGGTCACTTTCCGGGAGAGCCGATCATGCCGGGTGTGTTGATTGTCGAAGCGATGGCTCAGTTGTCTGGGGTTCTCGCATTCGAGACACGTGGTACACGTCCGGGGGATGGCACGTTGTACCTGCTCGGAGCGACCGAGCGTACCCGCTTCAAACGTCCCGTGGTGCCTGGTGATCGTTTGATGATGGAGAGTCGAATCAAGGCGGATCGCACGCGTGTCATCAAGTTCGAGTGCAAAGCCTGGGTTGATGATCAACTCGCGTGTACCAGCGAATTGACTGTTGTGCAGCAACAGGGTGCGAAATGATTGATGGTCGATGCATTATCGATCCAACGGCACGTGTCGCCGAAGATGTTGAGATTGGTCCCTGGACGATCATTGGTGCGGACGTAGAGATTGGTGCGGGAACCCGTATTGCTTCCCACGTCGTCATCAAGGGCCCAACGCGCATCGGGCGAAACAACCGCATTTTTCAGTTCTCAACCGTGGGCGAAGACACGCCAGCGCTGGCCTATGGTGGTGAGCCCACCATGTTGGTGATAGGCGACAACAATGTGATCCGGGAAGGCGTGACCATTCATCGCGGGATGGCCCAGGACAAGGGAAGTACGGTCATCGGCAATCACTGTCTGCTGATGGCGTACGTTCATGTGGGTCATGACTGTGTGGTCGGCGATCACGTCATCATGGCCAACAATGCGTCGATTGCGGGTCATGTACAGGTCGGTGACCACGCCAACTTTGGAGGTTATGCAGGTGTTGCGCAGTTCAGAAGCATCGGTGCGTACTCTCATATCGCGGCCATGAGCCTGGTCATCAAGGATGTTCCTGCTTACATGACAGTGGGCGGGAATCCTGCCGCGGCCATCGGCCTGAATGTGGAAGGGATGCGCCGTCGCAAGTATGACGATGAGGTGATGGAAGCCATCAAGCAGGCGCATCGCCTGGTGTATCGCGCCAGTCTCACGACTCAGGAAGCGCTTGCAGAGCTGGTATCGCTGCGTAACGCGCACGAGGAAGTGGAGTTGTTCGCGGCCAGCATCGAGTCTTCCCGATGGGGCATCACGCGTACCAGGAAACAAACGGACGCGTCATGATCGTCCAGGCTACGCAGCCGGTGCGGCTGGGTATCGTGGCCGGTGAAACCTCTGGCGATCAACTCGGTGGTGGGCTGATGCGATCGTTGACGACACTGTTTGCAGCCGAAGGGCGTTCAGTCGAGTTCGTCGGTATCGGCGGGGATGAGATGTCGGCTGCTGGCCTGGAAAGTCTGGCTTCGTTTGCAAGCTTGTCAGTCAATGGCTTTGTCGAACCGCTGCGCAAATTGCCTTTCCTGCTTCGTACCCTGCGACTCGTGGTCGATCAGTGCATCTTGAGGGGAGTGGATGCGTTCATCGGGGTCGACTTCAATGTATTCAACCTGCTACTCGAGCGTCGATTACGAAAACGCGGTGTGCCGACCGTTCACTACGTCAGTCCTTCCGTTTATGCGTGGCGACGAGGCAGAATTCGATCGCTGACACGAAGCACAGACCTGTTGTTGACACTCTATCCGTTTGAACCTGCGTTTTACCGGGATCTGCCGATTCAGGCCGTGTGTGTCGGCCATCCATTGGCCCAATCGATCGGTCCGTCAGCGGGGTCTGATCAAGCACGTCTGGATGCGCGTATCGAATTGGAGATCGCAAACGATGCACGGCTGATTGCCTTGTTACCTGGCAGTCGCTACTCCGAGATTCGACTGATGACGCCGGTTTTTATCGCGGCGGCGAGAATCCTTCAACGTAACCTGGGTGCAACGTTCTGCATTCCCTGCGTACGCAAGGAGCTGGAACCGTTGTTGCGATCCATGCTCGATGCCAACAAGGATGTCGACATTCGATTGTTGGTTGGGAACGCACGAAAGGTACTTGCAGCGTGCGATGGCGCGCTGGTCAAGTCCGGGACCGGTACCCTTGAGGGCATGTGTATTGGCCGGCCGATGGTGGTGAGTTACAAGCTTGGCCCATGGTCATATCAACTCGCGCGTCGTTTGATAAAGACTCCCTTCGTCGCCTTACCCAATATTCTCGCCGGGCGGGCGCTGGTGCCAGAGTTTCTGCAGGACGATGCCACGCCGGAAAATCTGGCAGCCGCGTTGACGCGGGAGATGCAATCTGCGATCGACGATCCCGAGTATTTTCAGCGCTTCCGCACGCTGCGAGAATCGCTATCCCTTGGTGGAGGAGCCGATGTGGAAGCGGGCAGGGCGGTGCATCGATTCCTGGTTCAGGGAGGCGCGTGAGCTCACTGGTCTCAGCGGGGATGTTGGTGGCAGGCGTTGATGAGGCCGGGCGCGGTCCGCTGGCAGGCGCGGTGTTTGCTGCGGCTGTCATTCTCGATCCAACACGGGTGGTCGAGGGCATTCGGGACTCCAAAAAACTCACCGCCCGGGTGCGAGAAAAATTGGCAGTCGAAATCATGGGTTGCGCGATTTCCTGGTGTGTCGCCCGCGCTGATGTCCACGAAATCGACGAACTCAATATCCTGCAGGCGACATTTCTCTCCATGCGACGTGCGGTCGCTGGTTTGTCCCATCGGCCGGCTCTGGTTTATGTTGACGGGAATCGACTGCCCGGACTGGATTGTCCGGCGGAGGCCGTAGTTGGCGGTGATGATCTGATGGCTTGTATTGGTGCAGCGTCGATTCTTGCCAAGGTTGCCCGAGATCATGAAATGATCGGGTTGGCGCAGCTCTATCCTGAATATGGATTTGATCGGCACAAGGGTTATGGTACACCTGAGCATCTGCTGGCTCTGCGACGGCATGGCCCATCGCCTGTGCACCGTCGGACATTCGCGCCAGTACGCCACTCCATCGGCAATTCCTTCGCGAGGGAAAGCGTTTCATGACGTTATCCGAGACCTTTGTTCACCTGCAGGTTCACAGCGAGTATTCGCTGGCGGATAGCGTCATTCGCATCAAGGAACTGGCGGCCACGGCCGCTGCCCAAGGCATGCCCGCGGTGGCGTTGACAGATCGCGGCAACCTGTTTGCGCTCATCAAGTTTTATCAGGCTTGCCTTGGTGCAGGCGTACAACCCGTCATCGGTGTCGAGATTCGCTATCGATCAACGTCAGATCAGATCGTGCGCGCTCTGCTGCTGGCGATGAATCTGACGGGATATCGCAATCTCCTGCAACTGATCTCCCGAGCGTTTACCGACAGTGACGAGCATGGGCTGGTACCGCGGGAAGACATCGCGCGACTGCAGGAAGGACTGATCATGCTGTCAGGTGGTCGGCACGGGGAGATCGGTCATGCATTGATCAATGGGGATATCCATCTCGCCGAACAGTTGACCGCTGAATGGTCGAATTGTTTCTCCAACCGATTTTATCTGGAGCTGCAGAGAACCGCTCGTCCCGGCGATGAACTGTCCGTTCGTGCGCATGTTGATCTGGCGCAACGTCTGCAGGTGCCTGTGGTTGCCACCAACGACGTCTGCTTCCTGGTGGAGGATGATTTCGAAGCCCATGAAACACGGATCTGCATTCACCAGGGACGGGTTCTCAACGATCCCCGGCGCGACCACAATTATTCGCAGCAGCAATATCTGAAAACCCCTGCACAGATGCAGGCGCTGTTTGCCGATATCCCTGAAGCGATAACCAACACGGTTGAGATAGCACGGCGCTGTAGTGTCATGCTCGAACTGAAGAAGTACTTCCTGCCGAACTACCCGGTACCGGCAGATGAGAGCCTCGCCAGCCATCTGGATCGCATGGCAAGTGACGGTCTCGCCAGGCGGCTGCTTCGTCTGCCGACGGTTGCAGGAGAGGATGTTCAGCAAAAACACGCTCTCTATCAGGAGCGGCTGCGCTTCGAACTGGGCGTCATCAACAAAATGGGCTTCGCCGGCTATTTTTTGATCGTCATGGAGTTCATCGCCTGGGCGCGAACCGAAGGTATTCCGGTAGGACCGGGCCGAGGGTCGGGCGCCGGCTCGCTGGTTGCCTACAGCCTTGGCATCACAGACCTTGATCCAATCTCCTACGATCTTCTGTTCGAGCGCTTTCTGAACCCGGAGCGGGTATCCATGCCTGACTTTGATGTGGACTTCTGCATGGAAGGCCGTGATCGCGTGATCCAGCATGTCAGCGATCGATATGGACATGCTGCGGTCAGTCAGATCATCACGTTTGGAACCATGGCCGCGAAGGCGGTGGTGCGCGACGTCGCCCGTGTGCAGGGCAAGTCCTATGGCCTGGCCGATAAACTCTCGAAGCTGATTCCGTTTGAAGTGGGCATGACGCTGAAAAAGGCAGTCGACGAAACCAGTGAGTTGCGTGACTTCATCGCCAACAACGATGAAGTCGGCGAGATCATGGAAATGGCGTACAAGCTGGAAGGTGTGGTACGCAACGTCGGGCGGCATGCCGGGGGTGTTGTGATTGCGCCGACTGAACTCACCGAATTTGTGCCGCTGTACACGGAAGAGCCGGGCGGCGCGCTGGTCGCTCAATTCGACAAGGATGACGTCGAAAAAGCCGGTTTGGTCAAATTCGACTTTCTTGGGTTGAAGACGCTGACGATCATCGACTGGTGCGTCAAGGCGATCAACGAGGATCACCCTGATCGACGTCTGGACGTCGACACGATAACGCTGACCGATGATGCCACTTTTGCATTGTTGCGGCGGGCGGAGACGGCAGCAGTCTTTCAGCTGGAATCTCGTGGTATGCGAGATCTCATTCGCCGCCTGTTGCCGGACAAGATGGAAGACATCATTGCGTTGGTTGCCTTGTTCAGACCTGGTCCATTGCAGAGTGGAGCGGTTGATGACTATATCAATCGAAAACATGGCCAGGAACCGGTGGAGCTGCCACATCCTTCGCTCGCGTGGGTATTGCAAGGAACTTATGGCGTCGTGCTCTATCAGGAGCAGGTCATGCAGATCGCGCAGGTTTTGGCAGGGTTCTCGCTGGGAGATGCCGATCTGCTGCGACGCGCCATGGGAAAAAAGAAGCCTGAAGAAATGGCAAAGGTCAGGGCTCAATTCCTGACCGGATGCACGGCCAACAACGTCGACGAAAAGCGGGCAGGCGAAATCTTCGATCTGATGGAGAAGTTTGCCGGCTACGCATTCAACAAGTCCCACTCGGCCACCTAT
>CAMDVY010000025.1 GCA_945878745.1 Klebsiella pneumoniae
TGTGTACGGCAAGCTGGGTGGCATGTTCATCATCGGGCAGGGCATGTGTGGTCCGACCATGATGGCGTTTGCCGGCGAAGAGCATAAACGTCGCCTGTTGCCAAAACTCGCCAGCGGCGAGGAGGTCTGGTGCCAGCTGTTTTCTGAGCCACATGGTGGCTCGGACCTGGCAGGTCTGCGTACCCGCGCCGAAAAGGTGGGCGACGAGTGGGTCATAACCGGTCAGAAGATCTGGACCTCGGGTGCACAATATTCCGACTACGGGATCCTGATCACGCGCACCGATCCAACCGTTGCCAAGCACAAGGGTCTGACCATGTTCTTCCTGGACATGCGCTCACCTGGCATTGAAATTCGGCCAATCAAACAGGTGAATGGCCAGAGTGGTTTTAATGAGGTCTATTTCGACAACGTGCGAATTCCCGACTCCCAACGCCTTGGGGCAGTTGGAGATGGCTGGCGGGTTTCACTGACGACACTGATGAACGAGCGTCTCGCCATCGGCGGCAGTATCGCGACCGGATTCCCGGAACTGAACAGTCTGGTCCAGTCGTTACCGATTTCTCGCGA
The DNA here is from genome assembly GCA_945878745.1 of Klebsiella pneumoniae. Lineage (GTDB taxonomy): Bacteria > Pseudomonadota > Gammaproteobacteria > Pseudomonadales > Azotimanducaceae > SYFY01. Next base: position 571 of record CAMDVY010000025.1, read on the forward strand.
CAAGGCAGTGAATGATGCAGCGGTGCGTTCACGTCTCGCTGACTGGTATTGCAAGGCTTCGGGTCTGCGCAATACCGCAGCGCGAGCGATCTCCGCGTTGTCACGCGGTGAAACTCCCGGACCGGAAAACTCCATCGGCAAACTGGTCGCCGGCGGCATGATGCAGGACATCGCCAAGTACGCCATGGACCTGCAGGGGTTCGGGTCTGTGGTGAACGACCCGGTTATTGCCGAAGGCAATGCGCGGTTTCAGGCGATGCTGCTTCGTTCTCCGGCAGTTCGCATCGAAGGCGGCACCGACCAGATCCTGCGCAATATCATTGCGGAACGTGTGCTCGGTCTTCCCGACGACATGCGGGCGGACAAGGGTGTGCCGTTCAACAAGATTCCAAGTGGCAACTGATTTTATAGCGGGCCGGGAACCTGCCAACGTTGTAGGAGCGATCTCCTGATCGCGATGTATGGTGAAGAAGTCCGCCGATCGCGGTCGGAGACCGCTCCTACAATCTCCCGAAACCCCACACCGTTGCAGGAGCGATCTCCTGATCGCGATTGATGTGCGCTTCGCAGTCGAGCGATCGTTCCAACAAAACAAGTCACGCTCATCGACACCCCAACGCCATCAATCCCGAACAATCAGCCCAACTGATCCCCACCCCAACGCTCCAGCATTGCAAACTCATCGACCTGTTTGCGCTTCAGTCTGGAGAGTTGTTTGACCGGTTTGCCGAGCGGAATCATTGCTGCCATGGCGACATGGGATGGCACACCCAGGAGCTTCTGTACTTCCGATTCTTTTCCCACGGCAAAAGTCGTCAGCGTCCCGCCTAATCCTTCATTGCGTGCAGCCAGCAGGATGTTCCACACGAATGGATAGACCGACGCGCCTGAAATCACTCCAACACGGTCAAGCTGCGAATCGAACGATGCGACCATTGACAGGTCAACAAATACCAACAGCAGGACAGGCGCGTTGGTCAGCTTGTTGATCAGACCCTGTGGTGGTTCGACCCGGCTGATCTCGTCCTGGGATAGTCGGGTTGGATTGATCGTGTTCCACGGTGCTTCTCCAGCTTGAACCTGGGCCATGTATCGCTGCATGGTGGGGCGGATCAGTGGTCCGAGCGCCTTTCGGGTTGCATCATCGCGAACGACGATGACCTTCCAGCCCTGCCGGTTACCGCCGCTGGGTGCAAAGCGGGCGTGGTCCAGAATGCGCCTGATCACTGCGTCCGAGACGGGTTCATCGGTGAAGTCGCGGGCCGCAAACGTGGTATGCATGACCTCGTACAGATCCATGGGAAATTCCGATCGGCTGGGATAAACGATCCTATCCTGATCGAGCCTGCCGATGACAGTCTGATGTTTGGTGTTATTCTTTGCGTCAATTCGGGGGGAGAAAAAACATGAGTCGTCTTGCCGTTGATGGCAACAAATGTGTTGCTTATGAGTTCTATCCAGGTCGTGGGCCGACCGTGGTTCTGTCACATGGCTGGGGCATGAATTCCCGCGCCTGGGATGACGTGACTGCCGGTCTCTGCGACGCAGGTATCGGTGTGCTTGCCTATGATCACCGAGCCTGCGGGCAATCGGACAAGGACTTCAGTGACGTGTCCATCGAAGCGCTAGGCAGCGATATCGTTGCCCTGTGCGAACACTTGTCATTACAGTCGGTAGTATTGAATGGCTGGTCACTCGGTGGTGCCGTCGTGGTTGATGCTGCGGCCAAACTTGGGTCGAGGCTGAAAGGGCTGGTTCTGACTGGCGGTGCAACACCGCGATACACCCAGGCCAGCGGTTTTCCGCACGGGGGCACACCTGCGGATGTGGCCGGCACTGTGGCAGCCTTGCGCGCGGATCGCGTCAACTTTTTGTACGGCCTGTATTTTCAGGGCGTGTTTGTGGCGCCGGTGACTGACCTCGTGAAGGAGCACGCCTATCGATTGGCACTGCAGGCGGGGCCGGCAGCGGACTCATCACTGGGCGCGCTTGCAACGGTTGATCAGCGTGCAATCATGCAGGCGCTCAATGTTCCGGCGCTGGTTATCACCGGTGACAAGGATGGTGTCGTGCCACCCGGAATCGCAGAGTTCGCCAGCAAACTTCTGCCGCAGGGTCGACTTGCAGTGATGCCCGGATGCGGGCACGCACCTTTCATCGAAGACGCCCCGACCTATAAAAAACTGTTGCACGACTTTCTCGGAGGTATTCCGGCATGAGTAGAGATGTCCGTTTTGGTCTGTGGTATGACTTCCGAAATCCTGCACCCTGTCGATACAGCTTTGAGGATCTCTATCAGGAATATCTGAAGCAGATTGCCTGGGCCGAACAGCTTGGTTTTGAGTCCGTGTGGCTCACTGAGCATCACTTTGTCGAAGATGGATATACGCCATCGCCGTTGATCATTGCCGCCGCCATCGGCGAGTGCACACGGCAAATGCAGATTGGTACGAATCTCCTGTTGCTGCCGTTGCACGACCCGGTTCGGCTTGCTGAGGATGCTGCATCACTGTCCATTCTCACGCGTGGTCGATTCGATCTTGGCGTCGGTCTTGGTTATCGCGAACTCGAATTCGACTACTTCAAGCGCAGCCTCAAACATCGACCGAGCCTGATGGAAGAAGGGGTGGATATCCTGCGTCAGGCGTGGTCAGGCAAACCGGTGCGATTGCAGGGCAAACGCCACCACATCAACGATCTGCCGGTGCGCCCGGTTCCGACAGTCAAACCAAAGATCCTGATGGGAGGCATGGCGGAGCCTGCCATCGCCCGTGCTGCGCGTCTCGGAGATGGTTTTCTTTCCACAGGCGGCATCGGCCACGACGTTTACATCAAGGCACTGGAGGATCAAGGCAAGGCACGGGCCAGTGGTGCAATCTATGCCGGCCACTGGGGCATCATCAGCGCCGATCCTGAGGCCGAAGCGCGTCGGGTTGCGCCTTATGCGCTGTACCAGACCAATGCCTACGTTGCATGGGGCGCGTTTGGTCCGCCGGGTCAGGTTCCGTTGTTTCCGAACGGTGAGGCGGCGCTTCGTGATGGGTTGTATGAGGTCTGGGATGGTCCGCAGGCGGTTCTGGAACTGGTGAGTATGCTCAAGGCCTATCCTGAAATACGCGACGTACATTTCTGGGCGCAGCTGCCAGGCGAGCCGATCGAACAAGGCAATGCACGCATCGAATACATGGCGACGCAGGTTCTGCCGAAAGTGCGCGCTGCGCTTGAATCCTGAAGCGGAGAGTCTATCGATGCCAGTACTGACGCCCGAGGTTCTTGCCTTCATTGGACGAAAGTCCGAACCGCGTACCGAAGTAGTGACGCGTCGAGATCTTCGCAAGTACGCGATCGCAACCTCGCAGACGCAACGCCGGTACATCGATGGCGATGAAGCACCGCCGTTGTACCACGTCGCCCTGTTCTGGGATGTGGTGCCACTCGCCGAGCTATCACCGGATGGTGTTTCCATCGACAAGCTGCTGCCGAAGTTTCCGCTGGAAAAGGCCATGGCCGGTGGGTTGGACATCAAGTATCACAACCGGATTCGGGCAGGGGATACGTTGATCGGCAACCGCACACTGACCAACATCTATGAAAAGGAAGGTCGCAGCGGAGCGCTGATTTTTTATGAAGTGGTGCTGGAGGTGACGCGAGACGACGGCACGCCGGTGTTGACGGAAAAAACCACGAGATTGCTGCGATGAGTGTCTCTCGAGACCTTCGCGCGATCAGCACAGGCGACAACCTGCCGACGACGAGCTACACACCCGATAATGTTCAGCTCTTCTTCTATAACGCCATGCTGTGGAATGCCCATCGCATTCACTATGACCTGCCGTATGCGACCGAAGTCGAAGGCTACAAGGGGCTGGTGATCGCCGGCCCGATGCTGGGCGACTGGCTGGGTCAGGTGGCCGACAACTGGGTTGGCGATGACGGAATCGTGGAGCAGCTGGAATACTCCAATCGGCAGGCGTCCTTCATCGGCGAGACACTGACCGCAGGGGGTACGATCACTGCCATAGATGTTCCCAACCGTCGTGTGTCGTGCGACTTGCATGTGAAAAACGAGGTTGGAGAAATCATCACGCCCGGTAAAGCTATCGTGAGGTTCTTCTGATGGGTTTGCGAGGCAGTACGGCCATCATCGGCATCGCCGAAACCGCCGTCGGCAAAGTGCCGGATCGAAGTGCGACTGCGCTGTGTGTCGATGCGGCGCTGGCTGCCATTCGTGATGCAGGATTGAAACTGTCCGACGTTGATGGGCTTGTTACGTGCAACAGCATGGCGCAGCCCTACATGTATCACGCGGAAGCAGTTGCCGAATATCTGGGGATCCGACCGCGTTATTGTGCCACCGCGGCAGCAGGCGGCGGTGCGACGTTTACCGTGCTGTATCAGGCGGCACTGGCGATCGACGCCGGTATCTGTGACACCGTGGTCATCTCCATGGCTGACAGCCTGCGAACCGGCTTGTCCCGTGAGCAGGCGATGATCATGCAGTCGTCCTCCGGTCATGCGCAGTACGAAACACCGTATGGTGCGACAGTTCCCGGATACTACGCGCTGATTGCGCAGGCCTACCTGCACGCCTATGGCGCGAGCCCCGAGCACTTCGCCGCCGTTGCCGTCTCGGGACGTCAGCATGCGTGTCTCAATCCCACGGCAGAAATGCGCAAACCGATCACGATCGAAGACGTCCTCGCCAGTCGACTGATCGCAGATCCGTTGCGTCTGCTGGATTGTTCCCTGGTTTCCGATGGAGGTGCGGCGGTGGTTCTGACCCGTGCCGATCGCGCCAGCCATTCACCGCATTCGCCGGTGTATCTGTTGGGAGCCGGTGAAGGTCGCGGTCACGAACACATCAGTCAGGCCGCATCCCTGATTCACTCCTCGGCGCGACAAAGCGGTGAACGTGCCTTTCTGATGGCGGGCCTGACCCCCGCAGACGTGGATTTTGCGCAGGTCTACGATTGTTTCACGCCGGTAGTTCTGATCGAGATGGAGGATCTGGGTCTGTGCGGCAAGGGCGAGGCTGGCGATTTTTTCCTGCGTGGTGACGGTGCGCCGGGCGGGCGACTGCCGATCAATACACATGGTGGGTTGCTGTCCCATTGTCACCCGGGCAACCCCGGATCGATGTTTGCACTGACCGAGTCCGTGCGGCAGATCCGTCGTGGTGCCGGTGACCGTCAGGTCAGGGATGCAGAAGTCGGATTGGTTCATGCCCAGGGTGGCATTCTCTCCAGCCACTGTACGGTGCTGCTGGGTTCGGAGCGAACGCTATGACACAGAGCAAACCGCTGCCACCGGTTGATGCACAGAGCCGAGCCTATTGGGCAGCCTGCAATGAGGGCCAACTGCTGGTACAGCGCTGTGAAGCCTGCAATCACGTGCAGCACTATCATCGGGTGCTCTGTTCACACTGTGGTCATGACAAGCTCACCGACGTGCCAGCTTGCGGTGCAGGATCCGTTCGCAGTTTCACGATCATCCGCCGTGCCGTATCTGCAGCCTTTGAAGAGGATGTGCCCTATGTCGTCGCGTTGATTGAGCTGCAGGAAGGGCCGACGGTCATGAGTAACGTCGTCAACACGCCGCTTGAGCAGATCGCCATAGGCAAACCGGTCCAGCTCACCTTTGAACGGCGCAGCGAGTCGATCGCAATTCCCCAGTTTCAGATCCTGGAGGCCAGCAAATGAGTATTCGTGTCCATCACAATGCGTTCAAGAACCGGACCGATGCGGAAGCCGCGGTTGTTCGTTCCGGACTGATTCGTATGGAGCTTGATGTTCCGCCCGTGGAAAACACCAGCCACTGGCACGACTTTCACGCCGAGCTCTACATTCTCGATGGCGACCTGCACTTTACTGATGTTGCCGGGGGCAAGACCCACGTCTGTCGTGCCGGCAGTCATGTGGTTGTGCCGCGATGGGCGCTTCATGCGGAGATGAGTCGGGGCGGATATCACATTATCTTCGGTACGTCGGTTCCGGCATCGGAGTTTGGTGATCCTGTGAACCGTGCGCCAGAAGATCTGAAGCGATGAGCGCCAGAAAGCGAAGACGCTTTCATCTCGTTGTCTGGATCGGCGCGCTGGCTTGTTTTCTGATGAGTGCGTCGTTGCAAGCCGCGCAGACGCTGTCATCCACCGACGAATTTCAGGCCACCAGTGGGGAGTTTGGTCCGCGTGACCAGATGCCAGGCGCTGCCTTGTACGGGAAACACTGTGTCAGTTGCCACAACGGCACTGTACCCAAGGCGCCGCAGACGATGTGGCTCGAAATGATGAGTCCCATGGCGATTCTCAAGTCGCTGAATCAAGGTGTCATGCAAACGCAAGCAACTGCCCTGTCGCCCACGGAGCGGATTGATGTTGCGCAGTATCTGACGCAGCGACGTATTGATGAATCCGAAAAGGTCGCCCGTGCGCCCCTCTGCAATGGCGGTGAAACCACCTTCGATGCCACTCGACCTGCCATTCGAGCGGGCTGGGGACATGACACCGCGCGTTTTGTAACGGCAGAAGATGCGGGTTTTTCGGCAGCAGATATTCCTGCTCTGGAGTTGAAATGGGCCTTTGCGTACCCAGGTGCCTTGCGAGCGCGTTCTCAACCCGCGATAGGTCACGGCGCGGTGTACACCGGCAGTCAGGATGGACACGTTTACGCGTTCGACCTGCGGTCGGGTTGTGAACGCTGGTCGTACGACGCTGGTGCCGAGGTCAGGACGGGTGTAGTACTCATTGACGGACTGGTCGGCAGTCGGCCACTGGCGATCTTCGGCGATATTCTGGCGCGACTGCATGCCGTTGACGCCCGCACGGGAGAGTTGCTGTGGTCTCGCAAGATGGATGAGCACCCAAGTGCGACCTTGACCGGAACACCAGCCTTCTTTGAAGGTCGGCTCTATGTTCCCGTGTCATCGCTGGAGGTAACCCCGGCAGCGGACCCTGCTTACCCCTGTTGTTCGTTTCGCGGCAAGGTGGTCGCGGTGGATGCCTTGTCTGGCAAAGACATATGGACGCATCACACCATAGCGCAGCCTCCAGTCCGGATCGGCGAGAGCAGGTCGGGTGCGGCGATCCTCTCGCCCTCTGGTGCGCCGGTATGGTCCAGTCCGGCGATCGATGCAATCAAGCGGGTCATCTATTTCGGCACCGGGGAGAATTATTCAACACCGGCCGATGACAACAGCGATGCGATCATCGCCGTCAATCTCGATACTGGACAACGACTGTGGCAACGCCAGAGCACTGCGGGTGATGCGTGGAATGTGGCCTGCATGATGCAGAACAATCCGAACTGCCCGCCTGAGGACGGCCCGGACTTTGATCATGGTGCCAGCATGATCCTGAGCGCTATCCCAACCACTATCCTAACCACTGGGGGAGGACGGCGCACTTTGTTGGCGGGCCACAAGAACGGGACGATCTTTGGATTGGATCCCGATGCCCAAGGCGAAGTCATGTGGTCAGTCCGCGTGGGTCGAGGCAGCATTCAGGGTGGTGTGCACTTCGGTATGGCGGCCAGCGCCGAGACGCTGTATGCGCCCATCAATGACATGAACGATACCCACAATGGCGATGTCCTCGACGCCGGCGCCGCCAGGCCCGGCATTCACGCGGTGGATATCGCGACCGGCAAGGTCAGATGGAGCCATGTGCAGGCGAACGTGTGTCCGGACCAAATGTCGTTCTGCGATCCGGGGATTTCGGCGCCGGTGACGGCGATACCAGGCGCTGTCTTTGCAGGGCATCTGGACGGCTTTGTGCGAGCTTATGCGGAGGCAGGCGGTAAGCTGTTGTGGGAATTTGATACGAAAACCCCCGTCACTGCGGTCAACGGGATCGTTGCCAAAGGTGGTGGTATCAGCGGCGCCGGTCCGGCAGTGGGTGATGGGTATGTCGTGATCAATTCCGGTTATGGGCTGTATTTCCACGCCCCCGGCAATGCATTGATGGTTTTCGGCCCGAAATAGGCTGCACCACCCCTTCGGACCGGCCCAGAAGGGGCGTAAAAAAGCTCACAGTTCAGGGATGGTTTGTTGCGTTTGCGGAACAACATGGCTGTTTTGTTGCCAGATGAGGAGGGTAAACTGACTTAGGTCGGCAGTAACAGGTGGTATGGCGTGGCTAATCGGGTTGTTTCGCTTCTGTTGGTCCTCGGCCTCGCTGCTTGTGGCGGAGGCGGCGGTGGTGGCTCAGGTGCTACGCCGCCGGCTGGTGGAGGCACCCCGCCGGCAACGACTCCGCCACCGGCAACCACGCCGCCACCGGCAACTACACCACCTCCAGCAACGACTCCACCTCCGGCACCACAGGTCGGCGTCACGTCCCCCGCGCCTTCCAGCTACGGATTCACCAGGGTCAGGTTCATCGATCAATCCCTGGCACGGGATTGCTCAGGACAGTATTCACCGAACACTCGAGCGTGCAGCGGTGGTTCGGACACGGCATACAAGACTTTTGCGGCTGCACAGACCGCAGCAGCACCCGGCACACAGTTCATCGTGCGCGGCGGTGAGTATCGTGAGGTGCTGCGTCTGCGGGTGTCGGGCACGGAGTCGGCTTATATCGGCTACACCGAAGAGGCAGGGGAAAACGTCGTCATTCGAGGCGTTGATTCACGGGATGCGGGCGAAGACTACGGTCCGATCTGGCTGGATCATGTCCGCCACAATCTGGTCCGCGGGTTCACCGTGCGTGATTCGGTGGGATTCCTTCGAGCAGTGGATTCACATTTCAACGTGATCGACGACGGACTCTTCGACGGTTCTCTGTTGTACCCCAGTGCCAGCAAGCGTGGTGGTCTGTATTTCGCCTGGAGCACGCACAACAAGGTGCTGAACAGTACGATCAATCGTGGTACCGATAGTCTCTCGCTCATCCGATCCGACTACAACGTGATTCATGGCAACACGTTCAATGAGGCTGGTCACGACGTGTGGAATATCAAATGCGGCAGCTTCAACGTGATTCGAGCCAACGTCGTCACCAATCCAACCCAGAAGCTCGGTTCAGTCTTTGATTGTGAGGCACTGACAACCAATTGGGGGGGCAACGCAGAATTCGCGGAAAACCGTGCGATCGTCGACCGTACCAAACGCAATCTGATCGAGGGAAACGTGCTGCATGACTCCGTCGACTACTACAGCACTTCAGGCGGTAATGGCATCCAGTACGCCGGACAGCAGGGCATCATCCGGCGCAATGTTTTTTATGGAACCAACGTCGGCCTTGGCATGACACAGTACCCGGACGAAGCACTCTACAACTACGGCAATCGCGTTTATCACAACGTTTTTCATGACAATGATTGTGGCGGAATTGCGGTGTTCGGTTCGGGCGGCAGTGGTCGAGTCGAGAACAACGTCTACAAAAACAATGCGCTTTGGGATAACAAGGGATGGCAGCCTGATGGCAACTGTGCCGGCGTCAGCGCGGCTCAAGTGTTGTACCGGACGTCTTTTGCCGGCCATCTCTTTCAGGCCAATCTGATTGCCAGCCCTTTGGGAAGCAACGTCGTACGGGAGGAGTTTGGCGCTGAAGGCAATGTCAGTGCTTACGCTGATGGTGGCAATTTCAGTCGTACGATTGAATCCAATCCTGCCTTCACGTCCTCGAGTGGACATGATTACACGGCTGCTTCGAACAGCCCCCTGGTCAATGCCGGGGACTATCTGACCTCTGCTCGAACTGCAGGAAGTGGTAGCACGCTTGAGGTCAGCGATGCGACCTGGTTCTACGATGGCTTCGGCATCAATGGTGAACAGGGTGACCTGATCCAGCTGGCTGGTCAGACCGGTACGGCGCGAATCCTCCAGGTTGACTACGCCAACAACCGGTTGACGATTGATCGTGATCTTACCTGGACTGCAGGTCAGGGTGTCAGCCAGACGTATTTGGGAGCCGGACCGGATATCGGAGCATTCGAGCGCTGACCTGCGCGCTGACCTTTCCGCGCCAAGTTGATCTACCTACGCAAAGCGGTGCGTTCGGCTGTTACCATCGCATCTTTCTGACGGGAGATTCGATGTGTTGACTCAGGCGGAAGATTTGCTGGCCGAAACGAAGTCTCTGGCTTCCATCCTGAGCGATCTCACCGATGATCAGTTCGAGACCGTGACGGCGTTCAAGGGCTGGACCATCAACCATGTGCTCAGGCACCTGCATGTCTGGAATCAGGCTGCATATCAATCGTACGCGCAACCCGATCAGTTCGATGCCTACATGAAGCAGGTCATGGGAATCACACGCTCCGGACGCTCGATGCGGGATGTTGAACTCGAGCACTCTCAAGGGCTTGGAGGTCATGCACTGGTTCGTGCATGGATTGACTATGCCACTCAGATGACCTCGGCTTTTCTGACCGCGGATCCCGCGCAGCGTGTGAAATGGGCGGGTCCGGATATGAGCGTACGTTCCTCTGTCAGCGCCAGGCTGATGGAAACCTGGGCTCATGGTCAGGAAATTCACGACGTAATGGGCGTGGTCCGGAAAAACGCTGACCATATCTACAATATCGTGGTGCTCGGCGTGAACACCTATGGCTGGACCTTCCGGAATCGCAAGCTTGATGTGCCGACGCCTGTGCCTTGCGTTCGCCTGTTCGCCCCTTCTGGTGCAGAGTGGGTGTTCAATGAAGGAGAAACAGAAGCATCGGTTTCTGGCACAGCAGAAGAGTTTTGTCAGGTTGTCACGCAGGTGCGAAACTTGCGTGATACGCAGTTGCAGGTGAAGGGAAAAAACGCCGAAGCCTGGATGGCGATTGCGCAGTGTTTTGCGGGGCCACCAAATGACCCGCCGCCGGTCCATTCGCGGATGTCAGCGAAAACACCGCTATCGTCGAGGGTTTCTGACTAGCTGGTGCGATCAGGGAACGTCTTGCTAGGAGATGGCGGCGCCAAATTTCACAGGCGTACCTATGCGCTCCATCTCCCAGTTCATGATGGGTCTGATGGGGCCGGTCCACACGCCGGTGGTCATTCCACCGGTAGCGGTTGGTCCTTTCAGTTCGTCCAGAATGTGGACGCATACGGCATCGGTCTGCTTCCACTCGATGTGTCGGACAGGCTCCCATGCCCACAGGATCGCGTTGATCGGATAGGTATCTACCTGCATGAAGTTACCGGGCACCCACATGCGAAGTACGTGTACCCCTGGTTCCCAGGGCTTGTTGTCCCAGGTGGGGTTCTTGGTATCTGTCGAGGAAAAAGCGCCCGTATTGTCAGAGGTTTGTAAGTCGTATTTCAAGAGCAAGCCATGGCCGGGCTTCAGAACTTCGATCTCAGTCTCGACACAAAAGCTCTCGCGAACGTCGATACTGTTGATGATATCTCCGCGCACGTTGCGAATACGGATGCTGCGCACTTTGGCAATGTCGCCACCACTCTTTTCATTGTCGTTCCAGGTACGCTCCCCTGTCAGACCGATGCTCTCTGACAGGTATTTGGTAACTACTTCAGTAGCAGGGCCATCGTCGACTAACCGACCCGAATTCAACCATATCGCTCGTTCACAAATGGATGTGACCTGTTGGGCGTTGTGTGATACGACGATAACCGTCGCGCCAGCTTGAGCAATGCTGCGTACTTTCTCCAGGCATTTTTTACGAAAACCGGCGTCACCCACTGCAAGTACTTCGTCGACGAACATGACTTCTGGTTCGAGGTGAGCAGCGACTGAAAACGCCAACCGTACTCGCATTCCGCTGGAGTAGTGTTTGGTTGGAGTGTCGATGAACTTGGCGATTTCGCTGAACTCGACGATCTCGTCGAATTTTTGCTCTACCTCCTTGCGCCTCATTCCAAGGATTGATCCATTCAGAAAGACGTTTTCCCTGCCAGAGAGCTCAGGATGAAAGCCGGTTCCTACTTCGAGCAATGACCCAATTCGCCCTTTGATAGTCGCTCGTCCGGAAGTTGGCTCAGTGATGCGTGACAGTACCTTGAGCAGGGTGCTTTTACCTGCACCATTACGACCGATGATCGCGACGACTTCACCTTTATTGATGGTGAAAGAGACATCCTGCAGTGCCCAGTAAACCTCATCAAGATCTGCTGCCGCTGTTGTGTTCCCTCGAAGCAGTCCGCCAATACGTCGAAACGGGGCGGAGATGCCTCTTGCCAACTTTTCCTGGAAGTTCATCTCCTTTTTCACGGAGCCAACATGGAACTTCTTGGATAGATTCTCTACCAGAATTGCTTTTTCTGTCATCACTCTGATCCTTCAGGATGCCGCTAGCCGAACCTCGTTACTTGTCGGACATCTCAGTCCGAATTCTCGCAAGACTCTATTCGAGAGATCACGAGAAGTCTGTGATTCATCTCCCGCAGTCTTGCCGTATTCACTGAGGCTGTATATTGAAATAGGGTGATCAGCATAACCCACCAAATCCGATCTGACCTTTATGACTTCGTAAGGAGTGAATTGAGCTCGCTGGTCTGTCAGAAACTCTTGGAATTGTCGTCAAAGGCGAGAAGAAGCTGACGGCCAGCGAGTCGCAGCCAACGTCTAAGAGCCCCCACTCTGGCCAAGATCGCACGACCAGAGTGACGATGGTATGACTCATACAGTTCAACTCGGTACCGCTCAACCAGATTCCATTCTGTCGAGGGGCGCAGTGCGAGTGTCCAAGGATAAATTGAAGCATGCGAGGCGTCTGGAGCCGGACCAATTGCGCGTTTGAGTTCCGAAAGATCGTAGCCAAGCTTGGCCAAGGTTGCCTGACCAATGGCGTCTAGATACTCATGGGCGAAATGTGCATGTTGGGGGTTGTCAGCCAGCTTCGTCCAGTTGTCTGAGCTGTCCGTCTTCGGTCTCGAGTGGCGATGTACACCTACCGGGTCGTTCATTCCGCCTTTGGGTGGAGGCGTAC
>CAMDVY010000026.1 GCA_945878745.1 Klebsiella pneumoniae
CATTACGGACGTTATGTTCTCCAGGAATGGCGAGTTCAACTTCAAGATCGCGGAGCTGGGGACGCGCCGCGCGGAATCGCCATCGCAATCCGTCGATACGAATATCCATGGCTCTGAACTCGGCATCCTGGCTCAAGCCATAAGTCAGCATCGGTCGAGAAATATTCGGCAGTGACTTCCGCAATTGCACATCGTCAACACACACGACCGCGGTTCCGTAAAAGGGAAGTCGATGCGCAAAGTCGATGAAGGTATCGCATAAGCGATTGAAGTCCTGGCCATAAGTAGCCATGTGGTCCCGGTCAATATTGGTGATCACCGCGGACATTGGCTGCAGGTGCAGGAACGATGCGTCACTTTCATCCGCCTCTGCGATCAGATAACGACCAGCCCCAAGTCGAGCATTGGTTCCTGCACTGTTGAGTCTACCGCCGATGACGAAAGTCGGATCGAGCCCTGCACACTCGAAGATGCTGGTAATAAGACTGGTCGTAGTCGTTTTGCCATGGGTCCCGGCAATCGCGATTCCATGCCGGTAGCGCATGAGTTCACCGAGCATTTCGGCACGCGGGATAACGGGAATTCGTGACGCATGGGCCTGCACGACTTCCGGATTGTCTGCACCGACTGCGCTCGAAATGACGACAACATCAACGGCTCCCAGGTGCCGCGCGTCGTGACCGACAAACACCGTTGCGCCCATGCCCTGAAGTCGCCGCGTCGTGGCACTGGCACTCAGATCTGAACCGCTGACCTGGTAGCCCTGGTTCAACAGAACCTCGGCAATGCCGCACATCCCTGCGCCACCAATGCCAACAAAGTGAATTCGCCGGACCCTGCCCATTTCAGGAACGTTGTAACGCACGACTTCAGCCACGATGTGTTTTCCTTGTTCGCACCCGGCGTGGAGGTTCCGCTGCAGCTTCGATGTCGCCTCGCAACACCAGACCAAACATTGCGCAGCAGACAATCAGGCTGTTTCCCCCGTAGCTCACAAATGGCAGGGTCAGTCCCTTGGTAGGCAACACGCCCGTACACACACCAACATTGACCATGAACTGCAACGCAAAGAGGAGGCCTATGCCATAACACAGATACCCAACGAACCGTCGCTCATGACGCAAGTGTTCACGCGCCCTGGTCCAGATTCCGGTGACCAGGACTACAAACAGGAACATCAGCCCAAAGACGCCAACGACGCCCAGCTCCTCTGCAATGACGGCGACGATGAAGTCGTTGTGAGCTTCCGGCAGGTAAAACAGCTTCTGGACACTTTCGCCTAATCCGAGCCCGGTGATTTCACCGCGACCAAAGGCAATCAGCGCCTGGGACAACTGATAGCCATCACCGTAGGCGTCCTTCCAGGGATCCAGGAAGGTGGTAACCCTCCGAATGCGTTCGGCCTGGGTAAGAACAAGCACCGTACCGAGCGCACCGCACACTCCAATCAAAAGCAGAAAGTGCCTCAGGCGCGCACCACCAACAAACAAGACTCCCCACACTGCAGTCGCCAGGACAATGGCACCCCCAAAGTCCGGCTGAATGATCAGCAGTGCACAGACCAATCCCACCAGCAACACCGGCTTCAGAAGTATGAACGTTCGATCACCAAGCAGATGACCAAATCGCTCCATGTAGCCGGCGATGTAAAGCACGACGAGTGGCTTGACGAGTTCACTCGGCTGGATCGAGAAACCGGCTATCCGAATCCAGCGCTGCGCTCCTTTGGTGGCCTCGCTCATTCCGGGTATGAACACCAGCAGACAGACCAACACAGCTGCCGGAAACGCAAAACGATGGAACCGACTTGACCACTCGAGCGGAATAAACAGACAACAGCCGAACGCGATCATGGCCAGCAACAGTGAAAAGAGATGTCGCTGCAGAAAACCCGGTGCAACCGCGACGGTAGAGGATGCAACCATGCACACTCCGAGCGTTAGCAGCGCAATCCATGCGAGCAACATCCAGCTCGCGCGTGTATTGGCAGCGAAAAATTCACGGCTCGTTGCGGATGCGGAAATCGGCATGGTTATACTCATGCTGGCAATGCCTCCACCAGCTCTACAAATCGGCGCCCCCGTGCGCTGTAGTTGGCAAACATGTCGAGACTTGCGCAGGCTGGCGCCAGCAACACGCAGTCGCCCGGTTCTGCCAGTGCGGCCGCTCGAAGGATTGCGTCTTCGAAATTGGTCACACGGACGGTTGCGGCGACTCCCTGCATGGTCGTCTCGATCTGCGCCGCATCTCGCCCGTACACCACCACTCCGCGCAGCGATCCAGCCAGCGATTGCAATGGCGAAAAATCCGCACCCTTACCATCCCCCCCGGCCAACAGCACAATGCGTCCGTTGGTGATCAGGGTCGGCGCTATGCCATTCACTGCAGCCAGCGTGGCGCCAACGTTGGTCGCCTTGCTGTCGTTGACATAACGAACACCCCGCCGCTCACCCAGTGAGACACATCGGTGTGGCAAGCCGGAAAACCCGGTCGCTACAGCGTGCAGCACATTGTCAGGCAACGTCAGGTCGTCGAGAACCGCACATGCGGCGAGGAAATTTTCCTGATTGTGCAGGCCAGACAAAGTCAAATCGGCCGTCGGCAGTCGGCATCGATCACCACGGGCAAACCAGCTTTGCCCCTTGATCATTCGGCGTCCCCACTCTCCCTGAGCGGGACTGTCCAGTCCAAAGCTGGTGACCCGACCGACCGGGACCGAAGCGGGTTTGGTGCGGCCATCAGCCCTGTTGATCGCACAGACAGCAGCGCGCTCGAAAATCGTACGCTTGACCGCGCCATAGGCTTCCAGCGATCCGTGGCGATCGATGTGATCTTCGGTAACGTTGAGGACCGTGGCACCCGCAAGTGTTGGCGGCTGCATGCGTTCGAGCTGAAAGCTGGAAAGTTCCAGCACGTAGAAATCGCACTGGGTTGTCAGAAGATCAAGCGCGGGTTCGCCGAGGTTGCCTCCAACTTTCACCTGATAGCCAGCATTTTCCAGCAGCGCACCGGTCATGGCTGTCACCGTGCTCTTGCCATTGGTACCCGTAATCCCGAATACCGGTGCCGTTGCGGAAGCCATGAAGAGCTCGATGTCGCTGCGCAAGGGCACGCCAATACGTCGAGCCTGGTCCAGCAGTGGTACATCAAGTGAAACACCGGGACTGACAATGACCTGGTCAACTCCCGAGAAATCGAATTCCTGTACCCCGGTGTGCACCTCAAGCGCCGGATGCGCCGGCAGATCGTTGCGCAGGCCCGGACCGTCTCGCGTATCCAGAACGATCAATTCATGACCCTGCAAGTGACGAATGCACGAGCGTCCGGTGATACCGAGTCCAATGATTGCAGTTCGATAACTACTCATTGCAGCGGCAACGTCGACAGGAGTTGTGTTGGACATGAGAGCATTAGTCGTACGCCTTCATTCGCACGATTTCCTGCACGATCTGCACATCACTGAAGGGGACACGTCCGGTCGCGAACTCCTGATAGTCCTCATGTCCCTTGCCAGCGACGAGAATGACATCGCCTTCGTTGGCGCAGGCCACCGCGCGACGGATGGCATCAGCACGATCAACACACTCGTAAACGCAAGACTGGCCGGCGAGACCACCACGCATGGCATCAAGGATCAACTCAGGATCTTCGCTGCGCGGATTGTCCGAAGTCAGCCAGAGGACATCAGCAAGTTCATCGGCGACGGCGGCCATCAACGGGCGTTTACCCTTGTCTCGATCACCACCGCAGCCCATGACACACACCAGTTCACCTGTTGAATGTTGCCGCAATGCCTTGAGCACAACGGTCAGTGCATCAGGGGTGTGTGCATAGTCAACGACGACCACCGGACCGTCCTGAACCCGGAAGAACTGCATGCGTCCTGGCACCGGCGGCAGTTGTCGCTGCGCATTGATCAAGGCGTGCAGATCATTTCCCTGGGCACCGAGAACTGCGAGCGCAGCAGCGGCGTTCGCAACCGAAAACTCTCCGACCATTGGCAGTTCAAACAAACCCTGGCCCCACGGCGTAGTCCAGCGACCGCGGATACTGGTCGGTCCTGGGCGAAGGTTGTTCCAGCTGACTTCGGCCTTGCGGCCATAGGTCACCAGTTGTACTCGGTCACGAAACTCCTCAACCAGAGTTCGACCAAATTCATCGTCGACATTCACTACAGCGAGCGGTAGATCTGCAGTTTCGAACAGCTTCCGCTTGGCGTTCGCGTAATCAGTCATCGTGCCGTGGTAGTCAAGATGATCCCGGGTCAGGTTGGTGAACACCGCAGCAGAGAATGGAATGCCATCGACTCGGCCTTGATCCAGAGCATGAGAACTCACTTCCATGGCCGTCGCGCGAACACCATGCTCCACCAGCCACGCCAACCGTTCTTGATTGACGATCGCGCCGGCGGTCGTGGAATCCGATGCCTGCAGATGCCCGATTCGGCCCCACCCCACGGTACCCATGTACCCTGCTGATTGGCCGAGCAATTCCAGCATGTAGGCGGTAAACCACGCGACGGATGTCTTGCCATTCGTTCCCGTCACGCCGATGCAACGATTCACCTTGGCCGGATTACCATGAAAACAAGCCGCCCAATCGCCCCTTCGTGTTGCAAGATCTGGCTGTACCAAAACCGCTATCGCAGGATCTACCAAAGGCAGAGGCCGTTCGCTGATGATCGCAACTGCACCACGGCGCAAGGCGTCATCCACAAACTCATGACCATCCGTGCTGTGGCCTTTCACTGCACAGAACAAGTATCCAGGCTGCACGCGGCGTGAATCGTCAGTCAATCCTGCAATGTCGATGGCTGGTGCCTGCGATCCGAGCAGCGCTTGCAGATTCATGTGGAAGTCCTCAAACCTTCGACTGGCGGACTCTGTTCAGCAGTCATCGGCAAGGAATCGCCAGGGATACCCAACAATCTCAGGCTTCGCTCAGCCACTCTGGAGAAAACAGGCGCGGCTACAGCTCCACCACCGGACTGTCCTCGACTCGGCTCATGAATGATGACCACCATGACAATTTCCGGATGGTCGATCGGCACCATGCCCGCAAACAAGGCTACGTGTCGTTTGTCGTCATATCCTTGTGGTCCAACGACCCGTGCCGTACCGGTCTTGCCGGCAACCCGATAGCCCTCGATTCGTGCTCCGCGAGCTGTCCCGCCTTCACCCGTCACTGACTCGAGCATGTTGACAATGCCTCGAGCAATGACCGGTTCGAAAACCTGCTCGCCGGGACTCGGTGTTTCTGATTTGAGGATGCTGACCGGAGACTTGTTGCCACTGCGGGCGAGTGTCAGATACGCCCGGGCAAGCTGCAGCGGCGAAACGGTGAAACCGTAACCGTAGGCCATCGTGACTTTGACGACATCGCTCTTCAGACCGGCAGGGGAAATAAAGCCTGCATTTTCATTAGGCAATCCACTACCAACCATTTCTCCAACACCAGCGCGCTTGAGAACTCCGTAAACTGCCTCGCGCTCAAGATCCAGGGTTAGCTTGACGATACCAACCTGACTCGATTTCTGCAGAACACCGGTCAGCGTGAGGAGTCGATAGTTAACAGGGTCGCGAACGGTCTTGTCGACGACACGGATGTACCCTGGCGAGGTTTCAAACTCACTCAATGCGGTGTATCGACCCGACTCCAGACCTGCCAACACTGCAAAGGGTTTGGCTGTCGAGCCAGGTTCGAGCGCATCGGCAATCGCCAGGTTACGCATGCCTGCGGATTTTTCTGGCGCACCTTCGTTCGGGTTGTACGAAGGCTGGTTCACCAGCGCGAGGATGTCACCGGTTTTCACATCAAGCATCACCAGCGAACCTGATGCAGCGTTGTGCCCAGCCACCGCTGCCTTCAACTCACGATAAGCCAGATACTGCAGCCGCAAGTCGATGGAGAGCGTGAGATCCTCACCATGTTTCGGTGCACGAACATATTCAAGATCGCGAACGTTTTGTCCCTTTCGGTCACGCAGAACGGTCTTTCGACCAGGCAACGCACGCAATTTGTCATCAAAGGCCATCTCTATGCCTTCGAGACCTACTTCCAGCGCAAGCTCTTCACTTTCCGGGCTCTGACTCCTGGAAATTCTGGAGCCGAATCCGGAAAAGCCGACAACGTGGGCCGCCACTTCACCTGCCGGATAGTAGCGGCGATAGACGGTCTCGAGTTTTACGCCTTCGAATTTTCTCTCGCGCAGGCTCTCGGCTTCATCCCAGGTGATCCTGGGTTTGAGAACGACATATTGGCGTTTCTTGTTTTGCAACTTGCCGGCAATTTCCGCCGCATCGAGTTGCAGCAGCGTCGCAATCTCCTTGATGGCGTCTGAATCCGGCACCTTTACGCTTGGATCAACAACAACGTTGTAGACCGGCGTGCTGATCGCCAGTGCCTCGCCCCAACGGTCGCGAATAACACCCCGCTGCGCACCGATAGCTTCGTTACGAATGGATCGAGCGTCGCCTTCTTTTTGCAGGAACTCCTTGTCGGTAGTCGCCAGATAGAGCACCCGGCCCGCGAGAACCACCGTGAACCCAAGCAACACGACCAGCAGCATGTAATGGCGCCAGGTCATGGCTCGATCCTGGTGATCCTGGCGGGGAATTCCATGCCAAGTTGTTCAATGGCCGTCTGCTCGACTCCAGGCAACGCTACCTTTGCGCTGCGCTCAAGAAGCAGCCGGGATTGCTGCATGAGTTGTTTGTCGTGGTCGATGCCAACCTGCTGCATCTCATGATGCAGTTCGCCCATTTCGCGGGTGGACTTCACCACCAGCAACGCGGAACTGGCGATCCCCACCGCAAGAGCAATCCAGATCGCCAAACGAGCAAGGCTACTCACGCGATTTTTTCCAGGACACGAATTCGCGCGCTGCGAGCCCGCGGGTTTCGATTCGTTTCTGCCTGAGAGGGCTCCCTGGAGCGACCGATCAACCGTGCCACGGGTCTGATTGCGTCGGCTCGGACGGGCATTCGGCGAGGCAGCACCGGCGGAGAGGACTGGTCCCTGAAGAAGTGTTTGACGATTCGATCTTCGAGCGAATGAAAGCTGATCACGACCAGGCGAGCCCCAGGCTCCAGACCGGCAAAGAACGCCGGAAGTGATCGTGCGAGCAATCCGAGTTCATCGTTGACAAAGATACGCACGGCCTGAAACGTGCGTGTTGCCACATGCTTGCCAGATGCACTTCGATGGACGACGGCTTCTACCGCCGCTACAAGATCGGCTGTGGTAGCGAGAGGGCGGCGGTCGAGAATCGATCTGGCGATGCGTCTGGCCTGAGTTTCTTCGCCGTACTCTCGAAGCACGCGGACGATGTCCCGTTCTTCGGCTTGATTCAGCCAGTCCGCCGCGCTCTGACCTGACTCTGGATCCATCCGCATGTCCAGCGGGCCATCATGTCTGAAACTGAACCCACGGATCCCACTTTCAAGCTGTGGGGACGACACACCGAGGTCGAGCAAAACCCCATGCCAGCGTTCAATACCGCGGCGGGCCAATTCTTCGACTGCGGCCTCCCAGGACCCGTGTACGACGATTACACGTTCATCGGTCTGTGACAGAATCTGCGCAACCTTGATCGCCTCCGGATCACGATCAATCACCACGAGGCGATCGGCAGTTCCCATTTGCGACAGAATCGCGCGGCTGTGTCCGCCACGCCCGAAAGTCCCATCCACCCAGATGCGTCCCGCTGGCACTGAGGATTCAAACAGCGCGTCGATCGCCTCCGCCAGAAAAACCGATACGTGTGAGTTGGCAGGTTGATCGCCTGGAGGATCAGATGGAGAGACCATTGATCACCTCCTTCGCCTTCGCCAGCTCCTCTTCACTGGAGGCTTGCCAGTGCTCACGTCGGATAGACCAGGCCTCCTCCGACCAAATTTCTAATTTCTTGCCCTGGCCAACCAGAATGGCCGTTTTGTCCAGCGCCGCGAAGTTCCTGAGCAACGCTGGCAACAGAATTCTGCCTGCTCCATCGATCTGAACATCGGTGGCATGTCCAATCATGATCCGCTGCAAAGATCGAACCCCGGCCTGAAGGTTATCCAAGGTTTCCAGGTGTCTTTGGAGCGGCTCCCAGGCTGCCACGGGATAAAGGAGGAGGCACTTTTCTGCTGGATCGATGGTGACGACCAGATTGCCGTCATCCAGAGCCATAAGAGTTTCGCGCGTGCGAACTGGAAGGCCCATGCGGCCTTTACTATCCAGACTGGTGGTGGTGCTCCCGCGAAACATGCTGTGAGGCGTCTATCGGCTACCCGGAGGGGTTCACCAGGGTCTCTGCCCACAAGCCTTGGGCATCACCCAAAACCCGGAGGCACTACCCACAAATAGACACTTTTTACCTACAAAAAAACACTCTGGCACTATAGTCCGAGTGATTGGAAATTCAAAGCCAGCGTTGAAGTAACTAACGGAATTTCAAGGAAATTCCAGTCTGGGCCGGTTTTGACTTCTTATAGTTCTAAAAAACTGCTATCTAGTCTTACTTTCTCGAACTGGCTTTAAGAACAAGAACCAATTCATCTAAGCAATTCGATCTGGCGGGAAAATAGTGTCTAAAAAAATGAGTCGGCCGATAAGCCGGGTTCTGTCGATGACCCGAAGGTCAAGGGGCAATCATTCATCTCGAAGTATCGTCACCGATACCCTCTAGCGACCTACCCGGATCCGGCGCGGACCACGCCATTGGACCCCTATTTGGTCTTGCTCCAGACGGGGTTTACCTAGCCACAAGACGTTGCCGTCCGTGCGGTGCGCTCTTACCGCACCGTTTCACCCTTACCGGCTCCGGGCTTTCGCTCGAAACTTAGGCGGTCTGTTCTCTGTTGCACTTTCCGTAGGCTCGCGCCTCCCAGGCGTTACCTGGCGTCTTGTCCTGTGGAGCCCGGACTTTCCTCTCGCGGGCGCTTTGATGAGGCACCAACGAGCGACTGCCTGGCCGACTCATTCGGACCATTCTAGTCGCAAAATCAGAAGCTTAGGAAAATACCGCGTCACCGGCGCAAGAGGTGATCAATCAATCTTCCAAACCGGACCTTCTGTGCGTTTAGCCGCTTCAAACGGGATCAGCCTTCGGCACTTTTTCGGCACTTTCCAAAGAGGCCGAGTCTCCGGCGCGCTGACTACTCAGCAAGCGCATGTAGACCGATCTGGAGTCGACACCACTCACTTTGGCCAGCACCTTTGCCACCTGCCTCGGAGGCAAGAGGCCAACCAAAGCCTGCTCAAGCACTATCGTGTCTACAGATGACGAAGCGTCCTTCGGCGAATCACCCATGCCTTCAAGAATGCAGATGAATTCACCACGATGCTCACCCTGGATCTGGGGTAGCAACTCTGATGCGGTGCCCAGCAGGAGCGTTTCATGCAATTTGGTCAACTCACGGCCTATCAACACACGTCGAGTCGGCAGTAGCCTTTCAAGAACCTTCATGGTCGCCACGATCCGATGAGGGGCTTCGAAGAACACGACTGCACCGCTGTGCTGTCCCAGATCGTTGAGCAGCGCCTCCAGCACTTTCGTCCGAGCCGGTAAAAAACCGACAAACATGCATCCCATGGCACCAAATGGGCTTACCGACAAAGCAGCCGTCAGCGCAGAAGCGCCAGGAATGGGAACCACTCTGATCCCGGCCTCCCAGGCGGCACGAACAACCGCCAAACCAGGGTCTGAGACCATGGGCGTGCCGGCGTCTGAAATGATCGCCGTAGACTCACCGTCGCGTGCACACTGAATCAGTTCGCTCGCACGCTCAATCTCATTGTGCTCGTGCAGAGCGACCAGTCGAGGACCCGCAATCGCGAAGTGATTCAACAGCCCACGGCTGTGTCTGGTATCCTCTGCCGCGATTATCTCCACCTCGCGCAGGACATTCACCGCTCGATACGTCATGTCTTCAAGGTTTCCAATGGGTGTCGCTACGACATATATGACGCCAGGGTTGCGACTCATGTTTTCCCGATCCGCTTTAGCTTTTGTTGTGCTCTTTGTGATGATGACGCTGTACGGGTGCCAAAGCACGTCGTCCAGTTCCAACCCTAAAACCAAGTTACCACGAGCAACGCAAGACAAGCCTGTCAAAGCCAAACCAAAGTCAGTGCGTTCGTCGGCGACCCCAGAAGTCGAAGCGCGCCTGGATGCCGCAGAACTCTGGTTCGAGGGCGGCGATCCTTACCTCGCCCGACTCAGCATGCGTGATATCGACATCAGCGGCCTTACGGGCAGTACCCGCCAGCGCGCCCTGCTCGTCCAGGTTCAGACCGACCTTGCGCTGGGCCTGATTGACGAGGCAGCCGCCGCGCTTGCGGATCCCGGTTTTTCAACGGGAGAGCAGGCCAGGTTGCGTGCGGATCTTTGTCAACGTGAACGCCAGATCGCCTGTGTCGCAAATGAACTCATCCGTGCTGCCGAAGCCGAGGGAGCATCCTCGACATACAATAATCGCATCTGGGATGCCCTGCTTCGGACCACAGCAGGAGCAGGCAGCCTTACCGGGTTCAGTGCCGACGAGTCACTGCAGGGGTGGCTCGATCTGGTCGGCCTGGTCCGGCAGGCGTCATCGCTACAGGCCGAACGGGAAGCATTCTCGAAATGGCGTCAACGGTATCCTAACCACACAGCGGCAAGCCAACTTCCGGACGCTATCGACTATTTGCTTTCGACTGATTCTGCGGCACCGTTGACAATTGCCGTCCTTTTGCCTTTGACAGGTCCCCTCGCAAGCATTGGTCATGCCGTTCGTGACGGACTGGTTGCCGCGCACATCCAAGAGGTGTCAACGAGTACACCTACACTGATGTTTCTGGACTCAGCCGCGCAACCCATTGCTCAGCTCCACGATCAAGCCGTTCAGTCCGGGGTCAGGATGATTGTTGGCCCGCTTGTCAAGAATGACGTGGTCGCACTGGCTGCGCTGAGTCCGCAGATTCCAGTCGTCGCGCTGAACTACCTCGACACGACCTCCCCAAGTGCGGATTTTTACCAGCTCGGTCTCGCCATCGAAGACGAAGGTCTTGGAATCGGAGAAGCACTGAATCGCTTTGGCCACGAAAAGGTGTTGTTCATCACGTCGACCGCGCCATGGGCTTCTCGATCACTTTCTGCAATTCAGCAGCAGTGGTCGGGAGAAACATCGCGAACCGACATCAGCAACGCAAAGGACATGACCGAGATCATCGGCGGTGCGCTCAGAGCCACACCGAGTTTCCGTCGCAAGGCCGAATTACAGTCTGTACTCGGTATGCCGGTCCAGTTCACCGGGGGCGTTCGCCATGATCTGCAGGCGATTGTGGCGCTAACCGATCCGGCGCAGACAAGCACGTTAGGACCTGCGCTGAGTTACCACGCCGTGGGGACCATACCAACCTTCGTTGGCACTCAGTCTGTGCGCAACAACGGCGCAATCTTCAGCTTGCAGGGCGCACGAGCCAGTGAACTCCCAGTGATGCTGGCGGACGACGCGTTGAACCAGCAACTCCGATCATCCTTTGCGGGACAAGGCAGCGCCGATATCAGTTTTTATGCGTTGGGTGCGGACGCCTATCGCTTACTTCAGCGTCTGCCGTCATCTACCGCACCGAACTCCAGGACCATCTGGGGCGCAACGGGCTTGCTCACCCTGAACTCTTCACGCCAGTTTCGACGCACTCAACTCTGGAGCCAGATTCGCAATCAGCGGCTGATCGAATCACCTGCGACGCCCTGAAGAATCCCTTGTTTTTCTCGACAAGCAGCAAAGGTCGGATCGGAGAATTGATCGCCGCAACCTGGTTGTGGGTCCATGGCTTGCGCATCATCAAACGCAACTACCGACAGCGCACGGGTGAAATCGACCTGATCGCCACACACCAGGGTGTGTTGATATTTGTTGAGGTGAGAATGCGTCGTGACGAGAGATATGGTGGCGGGCTCGCAAGCGTGGATCACCAAAAGCAGCGTAAGCTCGATTTGACCACCAAACACTTTCTGCAACGCCATGCGGCTTACCAGAATCATCCCTGCCGATTTGACGTGGTATCGATTTCGCGTCCAAACTACTTTCCGCGCCTGCAATGGATAAGGAACGCTTTTTCAAATGACTACTCTGCGTCTGACACTTCTCCTGGTGATTCTCGGTCAATTGTCCGCTTGCGTGTTTGGGAATGACCCAAGGAACCGCACACCCGGCCGTGCGCTTGATGATGAGTTGCTGGAGCGTGTCGTCGAAAGGGACATTCGCGCGTCCAGCGCCGACTTCTCAGGAACGAACCTGCATGCCGTCAGCTACAACGGACAAGTTCTGTTGCTCGGCCAGGTCACCTCAGAGCAGCTTCGCGAACAGGCAACCAGCGTGGCTCAAGGCATCAACAGGGTTCGAACCGTTCACAATGAATTGACCATCGGCGGCCCGATTTCCTATCCGGCACGAAGCAACGATGCGTACATCACTTCAAAAGTGAAGGCAAAGCTCGTAGCAACCAAGGAAGTACCTGGCTCAAAGATCAAGGTGGTCACTGAAAACGGTGTGGTTTATCTGATGGGGAAATTACCAGCCGCGGAAGCAGACCACGCGGTGGAAGTAGCAAGTACTGTCTTCGGAATCCAGAAGATCGTGAAGGTTTTCGAATATATAGATGGCTGATCAGCAGATGCGCAACAGCGCCTCTGCTCCTCCTGCAGGGTGATGTTCTGTGGGGGATTTGCTGATCGCGAGCTTCGATGGTGCCGACAATCGCGGTCTTGAGACCGCTCCTACACTGGTTGCACGTGCGGATGAAGTTTGCTGGCTCAACCGGATCGAGAGTGACCAGCGTCGGATCTATTTGACGACTTTGAGGTGACCGCCGCCCGCGCGCGAAGGTGGTTGCCCAGCGCCTACTTTCGTTTCGATGCCGGGTGGCGCGCTAGCCGTCAGAGCGGGAGATTGAGCTGCTGAATCAGCCTGCGCATATTCAGGCTCAAAGAGCATTCCCTCACCAGTCTCCTTTGCGTAAATCGCAAGCACCGCCTGGATCGGAATGTGGACGAGAAAATTCAGACCGGAAAAACGCCCATCGAATGTGATCGCTTCGTTACCGATAACAAGACTGCGAATTGCCATAGGCGCCAGATTCAAGACAATTCGACCGTCCTGAACAAAACTGGTCGGTACCGTCACTGTTTCATCAACCTGGACCAGCAGGTACGGGGTGTGCTGATTATCGAGGATCCAATCAAGCAGCGCCCGCACCAGATAAGGACGCCGTGGTGTCACTCACGCATTTCCAGCTCTGCTTCGGTGAGGCTCTCACGAAAGCCGGGGCGTTCGAACATCGTGTTCATGTATTTGAGCATCGGCTTGGCGGTTCGCTCTGGAAGGACGATATCGACTTCCTTCAA
>CAMDVY010000027.1 GCA_945878745.1 Klebsiella pneumoniae
CCGGGACATTACCGAAAATCGACTGCGTCGCGGGGTGTTTACCAATGTCGGTGAGTTGACCCGGGCAATCGAGGAACACAACACTCAACCCAAACCGTTCATATGGACCAAGAGCGCTCAGGACATCCTGCAAAAGGTTATTCGCGCGAATTCGAAGTTAAGCTCTAAACAGAATGCAGCACTACACTAGCCAAATGGGACAATCCGCAATGGCCAAATGCGAGACATCCGTAGACTCATAAGAATGCAGGGCAGAATGGGTATTCGTATGGCACGTCACACCCGGGAAACTCCCTGATGTATCAATCGAAAAGATTCAGATAAACTCCTCGAGAGGCATTCCTCTTGACGGACTACACTGCTGTGAAGTGTCGAATCCGAGATTCGAACCGCGTGATAGCGAACCAGAGTATCTATCATTTTTGGGAAACACTCGTCTGCCAAAAGGCGTTTGCCGACAAATACGCTACTGGTACGGCTGCGCCTTCGAGTTGAGGAGTCATGGGTGTTCCTGGGTGTTACGACCGAATCCATAGACCAGGTTCGCACAATCCAGCGATCACGTATCGTTGCGCATCAAGCCTTCCAGGCTGCGTTGAGTAGCGCAACATCGAGGTAAATGATGCCTTTTATCCTCACCAATGCGGACTTCACGTTCAGAGAAAACGCGCTTGAGAAAGTTAAGAGCCTTCGACGATTTGGTGCGCCGATCGCCTTTCCTTTCTACCGCCTCGTTGCTTGCAGATCGGGGTTGAGGAATCATCGTCACCGAGTCGAATTCTTTCGAACTGGTGCCAGACGAACAGGACGGACGGACGCGTTTTCCCAATATGCGGTGCTTCGTGACGCTGCACATTTATCTAGACCAAGCTGTACTACGTCGCTTGTGTGCAGGGGCCGAAGGTTGCTAATCGGTCGGGGAATTTTGTCTTTCATCCGGTTGTACCACTAATTCCTCTCGATACTCGAAACCATAACGGAGCTCTCGGAAGTGCCTCATTGGCTAGAGTTACTCAGCGTCAAACTCGCGTTAGAGCACGCCGTATGAATGTTCGCGTGAAAATTGATCGTTTCCGCTGTCGCTCACATGGCTCTGCATCTCAATTTACAAAATCTGGAATCTACAGCTCCAGTAAATACCTATGATCGAATGATCACTCTTTTCACGTCAGATATCGCGGAGCGATGACAAGATGGAAGTATTTCAGGCACTCATTGAATTCTTGAAAGGCAACATACCGGAGACGTATTTCTACTTCCGATCCAATATCTTGGATGCAATTCATGGTGCGCCAATTTTTCTGGCGATGGCAGGAGGCATACTCCTCCTGCAGAAGTATCGACCGGCAAATGCTAGTCAACCGATCTTCTCCGTGTCACTTTTCAATGATTTTCTATGGTTCTGGGCGACGTGGTGGTTGATTGTTTACATCACAAACCCCTTCCATCGATTTTTGCAGTTTGATGTCTTTCAGACTTTTTTTGCCACATTCTCGCTAACAACGTTTCTGACTACTCCGATTGCTGCTCAGATCGTCATCGCGATTCTGGCACAGGACTTCATCAGGTGGTTCCATCATTGGGCTCGACACAAAGTTCCATTGTTTTGGCAATTTCATGCGGTTCACCACTCTCAGACTGAAATGACCTTTCTATCTGACTACCGCGTTCATCCGGTCGATCGATTGTTTTCGACTCTTGCGGGATTCGTGCCTTTTGGAATTTTACTGCCTATCGGGATTGCAGTCCCGACAGCAGTTGTCTGGGGATTCATTTTGGGATGGCATCAGAACCTTTACCACTCGAACGTTCGAATGAACTTCGGCATTCTCCGGTACGTCTTCGTGACACCGCAGTCACATCGTGTCCATCATTCGATTCTTCCAGAGCACAGAGACACGAACTTCGGTGTGCTCTTCTGCTTTTGGGATCGCTTGTTTGGAACGCACAAGGAGGTTGGGGACGAATACCCTCCCACTGGGATTCCAGATACCTCCTTTCCAATGGAGACATCCCTTAATCCTGTTGTCCTTGTTCGTACCTTTGTTATGCAATGGCTTTATCCTTTCTACACTTCCTATCAATTGTTGTTCAACAAGGGTTTCAAGAAAACTCAAGCGAATTGAAACGTTTATGCCGCCAAAGAGTAGATCTGTTTCCAAGAGGGCCAAGCATGAGATGCAACCATGCTTAGGGATGGTCCGCATCATCAAAGCTCCTTTCGGATCGAACCGAAGCCGCTCCCACTCATGGAACGCTGAATCCTGATGGGAGAAAATAGGTGATCGTTTCGTTTCAACTGCTTCGAGAGGCGCATGTAAATTAGCGGACTGGCTCATTTTTGTGCGTCTCAGTACTCTCGCGTCGAACTTTCATTAAACGTCTTGGCCCTGTGAAGGACATCTCTTTGCCGCACTGATGCAACAACCGTGAGTCGTTTAGAAGGCCATGAAACAGGACCGAAAGATATGCAGAGAAAACGGGTTTACTTGGGAATCGCCGCGGTCGTAGTTGCAGGCTTGGCGATTGGCGCTTACAGCTACATGAAGTTTCGCGCCAATCCAATCAACAGGCTGGTTTTGCCAAGCGGCTTAAGCGTGGAGTTAGTCGCCAAAGGGCTGCGTGATGCTCGGCAACTTGCGTTGTCGAAGGACGAGAGAACCCTGTTCGTCGGCACCCGAAAAAAGGGCGTTGTCTATCGAGTGAGGTTGAATGAGTTTGGTACTGCACAAAGTGTGGAGGTGCTTCTTGACGGTTTAACCATGCCCAGCGGCATTGCGTTGCGCGACCAGGAAGGGAGGGAGGACCTCTACGTCAGTGCAATGCACGAAATCTGGGTAGTGGAGAATGCCATTGGTTCAAATCAGGCTCGTTTGCTGACCGATGCTTTGCCCGATCAAAAACATCATGGCTGGAGATATTTGCGCTTCGGACCTGACGGGATGCTCTACGTCCCCGTCGGCGCGCCCTGCAACGCCTGTTTGAGCGAGGACCCTAAATTTGCTTCAATCCTTCGCGTTGACCCGGACACAGGTACCTTCGAGGTTTTTGCAAAGGGTGTCCGAAACAGCTTGGGTCTGGCTTTCCACCCCGTGACTGGACAACTCTGGTTTACCGAGAACGGGCGCGACTTGCTAGGCGACGATATCCCTCCTGACGAGGTGAACGTCGTTACTGCGGGAGGACAACACTACGGTTTTCCCTACATTCATGCAGGCAGCGTTCCGGACCCTGAATTCGGGGAGGGAGCGGACCAGGATGACTATGTCAGGCCGGTGTTTAACATCCAGGCCCATTCGGCGGCGCTTGGGCTAGTTTTTAATACCAGCAGCCAGTTGGGCGAGTCGTGGAAAGGCGCAGTGCTGATAGCCGAACACGGAAGCTGGAACCGCACCGAGATGGTCGGCTATCAAGTCTCAGCACTTTTGCCTGACACCGATGGCAACGTGTCGCTAAAGCCGTTTATTACCGGATTCCTGCAGAATGGCAAAGCCTGGGGGCGTCCAAACGACCTGTTGATCACGAGAGACGGCCATCTCCTTATCTCAGATGATCAGTTTAACGCTGTGCTTCGGATACACCCCGACTGAGATCCCTTGAGGAGCGCAGCAAGACTGTCCCTCTGAGAGCGATTCACTAGCGCCGAATCAGAGATACTCGCGCGTAACCTCGACAATTTTCGGCATTGATGTCGGCCTCATGCCAGGCAAGTCATCAAGTCTCCAGTTTGAAGGCGCCTCCATTTCCAAGGCATCGCAGAGAGACCGCCGCAGGCTGGACATGAAGTTGTCCTGAGTCGAGCGGGCGGTAGCCTGTTCAAATGCGATGCGGCTTCGAGCACGCAACTTGGACGGGTCCATCCCGCTGACCTCCTTCAGTACAGAAACAAGCTCACCAACGGTATTTCCAGGAATAGTAATCGAACAGTCCGGATAGTCTTGATCTGCTCCCGAATTCACCAAAGGAATCAATCCGGTGAACATGCCCGCTACCGGACTGGTTGCTGCTACTTCAGAGGCAGAATGTAAGATCACAAAACCGGCGGAACGTACAATCGACACCCATTGTTCGCTCAAGGTGTCCGTCCACCCGTGATAGTGAATGTTGTCCAACGATTCGAGTTCGGAACGGTATGCCTCCATGAAAGAACTCTCCGAAGACAAAGCACCACAAATGTGGAGGTGCAACGAAGGTAGTTTCGCGAACGCTTCAAGACATAGGTCGAGCCCTTTGTGTACCGCACCTGCGCCGCCTAGCCAGACAAAATGAGTTCTCTCTGCTTCGAATTCACGGTCGATAAACTGGATTCGCGCGTTGGGGGGGGCTTGCTGAATCTGGTGATAAGTCGCCTTGCTATGCCGGAATGCACTTGCACTGAAAGTCCCACCGGGAGACACGATGTGGTCCGCGATCTCAACCGAATTGCTGGGCTGGATAAGCCTGAAAGGCAGAATTGAAACACCTTTGCGGATCAATAAATTGCGATGACGCTCCAGCTGGCCGCCGTTGTTGAATGCCCAGTGACCGAACTGCGGGAAGTAGATTCGGACTCCGCAGCTCTTGAGATTTTCATCGAGATGTTCGAGGTTGGATCTTACGTCAAGAGTAACGTCGAATGACTTGTCAGCTACCTTCATCCCCGGAACAGACGGCATCACGTCAACCCTGAAACCTAGATCTAGAAAGGTACGCGCCAGATTCCAGTTTTTCCAGCCTGCCGGATGATTTGTATTAATCGGTTCTCCTCGCTGCAATCTCTCATAAAGTTGAGTCCCCATGGATACCAAGGCCCTGCCGCGTTCACGCCCTTCCGGCATCAGTCTAAAGATCTTTGAGGCGGGACGATGAACTCTCGTCAGACTAAGCCGTCGCATCATCTTCTTGATCAGGGACACGAAAGGAACTCCAGATGTAGATGGAACGACGCAACGTCGCCGACTATGGCACTATGCTAGCCACTTAGCTTCAATCCGACAATGGAACGCGCCAGATCATAGGCGTTAGGAAGTTAGAGATCTTTCAATTTCGGTATTGCTGATGTCGCCAAACAGACCACAAATCCTTCATCGAAAGGCCTAGCTCGATAAGGTTTAGCAGGTCACTTCTGAAGCGTCGCGTCAACGTGCCATGCACATTCCGATTCGAAGACGAGGGGCTCACTTCGTTCAACAGTCTGGAACTCGTTCGGCTGTTTCTGGTCCGCATGACACTACTCAGGCTTTTGCGCAATGAACCCCCTCGACGGCTGCCGAAGTCCGACTACTCCGCCATCAGCCTGGCCCGCCTGCCCAGTGCCTTGCTGCTCTACACTCCACGTCAACAGCGGTCCAATCGCGCGCAAAAACTTCCCCTTCATCACCTTTTCGCTTGGCTTTAGTACCTGAGTTATTGCCGAATCGAGGTTAAGCAATTGCCTCTTCACCGAAATCCTCTTCTCTCACCACGACGGGGCATCGCTATGCCAACCGATGTTGCGCCGGAAGGATGGGAATCCTCCGGCGCTTACGGTGCTTCGCTCAGGGGTTAGGGACAGGCGACTACTTCTTTGGTGTCCTCGCCGACATTCGAACCGCTAGTTGCGATGATTCGCAAACTTCTGGACGGCCCCATCGACGGGTTTGGGAGAGAGAAACTGTACTGGTTGCCCAACAAACCGGTGATCGCGTCGAACGTACCCGTTAGATTGGATGTGTTCGGGGATACAAACAGACTTCCACCAGTTCCGGTTGCAAGTTGCTCCAGTCCTTCAAGTTGAATATCCCCGTACCCGACGACAAAGACCTGGACGTTCGAATTCGTAGCAGAAGTGATCAAACTAGTGAGAGCAGTCGTAGTCACCGTGTTTTCACCGTCGCTGATGAGAATCGCAACACGCAAGGGAGTCGTTTCCAATTTCAATTTTTCTACAACCGTGTTCGTAGCTCCCCAGATATTGCTCCCGGATCGACCGGTAGCACCACCGTCAAAGTCACGATTGAGCGCAACTCGTAGAGCCTCCTTGCCAGCGGTGTCTGCAGTGATGAAATCCTGGAAATTGCGATCGATTTCGGCAGAAAACTTGAAAATTCCTGCACGATCAGCATCCGTTAAGGTGTCGATGAAGATTCGCGCTGCATCTTGTACTTCGACCTGATTATCGACGAGGCTCCCGGAATTATCGAGTACCAGACCAACCGCGACGGGGGTACGAGTGGCGATCGTGCTGAATGCGCTGAAGCTGGAGTCGGCGCCTGAAAGTACCGCGCGGAAGTCGCTCTGAACCAGGCCAGTGATCGGGTTCGAATCGGAGTCGGAGACACTTAAGCGTCCGGTAATCGTATTTTGACAACTATCTGATAGTTGTGTGATTTCCAGCTCGATACCCTGACCCTCTCCCGTCAGTGCGACGTTCTTGGTAGGCGCTGCTGAGGTAATGTTCAAACTGCTCGAGTACGTGCGTTGCTCGGTTGGCGTGAACAGAAGAAATACGGTGCATTCGGCGTTCCGCCTCATTGTGCCGCACGAGCCTTCCACAGCAAAACCCGCCCCCGGGGAGGAAATGCCCACATTGAGAGAAGTGTCTCCAGTATTTTGTAAAACCAATGCACTCCTGATTGTCTTGTTCAGAACAACTTTCCCGAAAGCTATGGAACTTGCTCCAAATTTCACTTCGAGCGAGTTTGTTGAAGCTGGTGGAGGTGCTGGAGGTGCTGGAGGTGGTGGATTTCCACCGCCACCGCCACCGCCACCACAACCTGATAAAAACAGTACGAGTAGTGTCGTTGCTAGTGTAACCACCATGCTCCGGGCGGCGGCGTTCCGGGAGGTAAAGCCCAAACGTTGCGAGAAAAGGTTCATCGAAAGAGTCCTTGTCGACAGCTGAGATACAGTCGGCATTGAAAACCATGAGTCCGCAGAAGTCTTTAGTTGCAATGTAAGTACGCGATGGAGTTCGCATACAGAAGGAACGCGCATCGCGTTTTTTTTCTTTCGAGCAAATTGGCGCCCGGGTACAAACCGGATTTCCGATACCTCGTTAGTTGCACATGTGATTGTCTGACTTAACCAACAGTATTGATGAAGACTCTGTTGCGGCTAGCGATGCAGGCAATCGCACGGAGCTGTGCTCGCGGTTATCTGTGCGCCTGAGTGTGTTCTGAGTGTTGCGTACGACGCATGATGGAAAGAATAGGTTGTGAGTGCTGCAGTGTCCCACTAACTGAGTTATCCCCCCGACGGTCAGACGGGAGATCCAAACAACAAATGCTATCGACACGCACATAGTTGTCTTTTGGACGAGCCAAGTTATCGCGAAAGTCGCTGCAGCAAGGGAAAGCCTGCGATCGGGCCGCTGTTGCATGTGCACCGTAGCATTGAATTAACTCAACCTGTTTCGGGAATAAATATGGGCTTAGACCGCTACTGCACAACACAGATTTTCCTAAGAGAGTGGCCAGGGATCCCGCGTCATCGCCACTGCAAAAATATAACCAACACTCGACAACGCACCGATGATGCCAACCAGTCGCAGCGGCACACTGGATGCACGCAGCGTCAGCACGCCAAAGCCGATGTAGGCGAGCAACGCAACGAACTTCATCACGAGCCAGCTGCTGGTCAGTGAGTGTCCAAGGCCAAAAACCAGAGCCAGGCCGCACACGAGCAACACGGTATCAACGACGTGTGGCAGGATCCTCGCTGGCTTGGACTTCAAACGATCTGAGCCCATTAACGCCCAGATCGCCCGCAGCGCAAAGCCGGCGACAGTCACGTAAGCGAGGATGACATGCAGATCGCGAACAAACGCCATGTTGGTCAGCCCGAAAATTCAAAATCCAATAGTGCCACAAGACAACCGACCCGCTAAGGTACATCGATGACAACACAGCCCACACAGACCGCATCCGTCGACTCACTCATCAACGACGCGGTTCAACCCGTCACCGATGCCGTCAGCGGCTTCGTCTTCTATTCCATCTCGATCAACGGGACGCAGATTCCGCTGATTGTCATGTGGTTGATCGCAGGTGGGCTCTTCTTCACGCTGTATCTGCGCTTCATCAACATCCGTGGTTTTCTCCACGCCTGCCGGATCATCACCGGTCGCTACGCAAAGGCCGGTGATCCGGGTGAAATATCCCAGTTTCAGGCGCTGACCACGGCCATCAGCGGGACCGTAGGGATCGGCAATATCGCCGGCGTCGCGGTGGCAATTTCCATGGGCGGCCCAGGCGCTACGCTGTGGTTGATCATCGCCGGGTTCCTCGGCATGAGCACAAAGATGGCAGAGTGCACGCTTGGCGTGCGTTACCGAAGACTCAACGCCGAGGGCAAAGTTTCCGGTGGACCGATGTACTACCTCCAGCACGGCTTCGGAGAACTTGGACGTCCTCGCCTGGGCAAGGCGCTCGGCATCTTCTATGCCATGGCGATGGTGGTGGGCTGCCTTGGCATTGGCAACATGTTCCAGTCCAATCAGTCTGCCGCGATCCTCATTGACATCACAGGCGGCGCACACAGCTGGTTCGCTGACAAAGGCTGGCTCATCGGCGTGATCATGGCCATCGCCGTCGGAATCATCACCATCGGCGGTATTCGTTCCATTGCGGCGACCACGGAGCGGATGATTCCGTTCATGGTCTTGTTATACATCACGCTCGGCCTGACAGTCATTGTCATGAACTACGCAGCCCTCCCCGACGCGTGCATGCGGATCTGGGATGGCGCGTTCTCACCGAATGGTGTCGCCGGCGGTTTTGTCGGCGTCATGATCATCGGTTTTCGCCGCGCGGTGTTCTCCAATGAAGCCGGGCTTGGCTCGGCTGCGATTGCCCACGCCACTGCACGTACACCTTATCCAGCCAGCGAAGGTTATGTGGCGCTGCTTGAACCATTCATCGATACCGTCGTGATCTGTACGCTCACCGCACTCGTTATCGTGATTACGTCGAGCGATTTGTCGAGCACTGGTACGCTCAGCGGAATCGAACTGTCGACACGCGCCTTTCAGGGAACACTCAGCTGGTCAGGTATTCCACTCGCCATCTGTGCGTTGTTGTTTGCCTTCTCCACCATCATCGCCTGGTCCTATTACGGTCTGACAGCCTTTACCTATCTGGTTGGTGATTCGAAGATCGCCGAAGTCTCCTTCAAACTGTTCTTTCTCGCGTTTGTTGTCATTGGCGCGAGTATCCAGCTCTCTTCCGTGGTCGACCTCTCCGACGCGCTCGTTTTTGTCGTCGCCATTCCCAATCTGATCGGTTTGTATCTGCTCGCACCGGTCATCAAGCAGGAGATCAATCGTTATGCGTTCCATCGCGTTTAGTCTGTTACTGGTCAGTGCTTCCCTTGCCGCCGCGCCTGCCGACATCCTGTTTGTTGGCGACAACATCCTGACGATGGAAGAAGCCTCAACCGCCACAGCCACGGCCGTCGCCATCGACGCTGACCGCATCGTCTGGGTCGGGGATCGCAAGGATGCTCCGGCATGGACTGATCAGCATACGCAGGTCATCGAACTGGGAGCGCAGGCACTGCTGCCGGGCTTCATCGACGCACACGGACACTTCCTGTTCACCGCGGCTACCGTCGATTTTGCCAACGTGTCATCGCCCCCTGTCGGGCCGGCAACCGACATCGCAGCACTCAAGAAAGTACTCGCCAACCACATTGCCGAGAAGCAGCTGAAACCAGGCGAATGGGTGATCGGATACGGATACGACGATTCGCTGCTCGCCGAAAAGCGACATCCGACGCGCGATGATCTCGATTCAGTCAGCACGGACCAACCCATCGTCCTCAGCCATGTATCTGGACATCTGATGGCCGCCAACAGCCAGGCCCTGGCTGCAGCCAATCTCACCAGCCAGTCTCCCAACCCGGATGGTGGCGTGATTCGAAGGCGCGAAGGTTCGTCAGAACCGAACGGGGTGCTCGAAGAGACAGCGACTTACGCACTGCGAAAATACGCATCACCAAAATGGTCAACGGGCTTGATCCAACGCGCGCTGCTGGCTTATGCGGCCTTTGGGGTTACCACGATCCAGGACGCGGCAAGTGATGCGCCAAGCATCGACCTGCTGAGACAATTTGCCGACGCCGGCGTTCTCTCCCAGGACATTCTTGTTTATCCGGTGCTGCGCCCGGCAGACCTCAAAGGCGAGTTGCCCCATGACTTCAGGACGACAAAAAGCGGCCTGCGAGTCGCCGGCGTCAAGCTGGTACTGGACGGCTCACCCCAGGGCAAGACCGCCTATCTGTCGCAACCTTATCACCGACCGCCAGCCGGCAAGCCAGCGGATTATCGAGGCTATCCGATCCATCAGCAGTCCACCGTCGACCAGCTTGTCGACTACGCTCTGAGTCGCAAGATCCAGCTCATCGCTCACGCCAATGGTGATGCCTCGGGCGACATGCTGCTCGATGCAGTCGAGAAGAGTCTCGGCAAGATGTCCGCCATGCCCGACCATCGCACGGTGATGATTCATGCTCAGACCGTACGCAGTGACCAGCTGGATCGCATGCGCGAACTGCAGGTCATGCCTTCTTTCTTTTCTGCGCACACCTACTATTGGGGCGACTGGCATCGCGATTCTGTGTTGGGCAGTCGCGCACAACGCATCAGCCCCACCCGATCAGCCCTGGACCGCGGCATCCCGTTCACTGTGCACAACGACTCACCGGTGGTACCCAGCAATATGATCCGGCTGCTCTGGGCCACCACCAATCGGCAGACGCGCTCGGGGAAAATTCTTGGTGCAGATGAACGTGTGTCGACCGAAGTCGCGCTCGCAGCCATGACCCGCACAGCGGCCTGGCAGAACTTCGAGGAGGACCGCAAAGGCACGCTGACGGTGGGCAAACTGGCTGATCTCGTCATTCTCTCCGCGAATCCGCTCAAGATGCAGACTCAGGACCTTATGGACCTGCAGGTGATGGCGACGTATTCCAGAGGCGTTCGCCTGTTCGCGGCCCGGCCGTAGAGAATCTATACTCCAGCTATCCAACCGGAAGTTAACAAAAGCCCATGCACGGACCGACCTCACACGTCTATTTTTCCCAACGTCTGCGATTGCACTACGTGGACTGGGGCAACGAACAGGCACCACCCATGCTGCTGATTCACGGCGGCCGCGATCACTGTCGAAACTGGGACTGGGTAGCCGAGAAATTTCGCGACCAGTACCACATCGTCGCGCCTGACCTGCGTGGACATGGCGACTCCCAATGGATGATGGGTGGCAGCTACAGCATCATCGACTACGTCTACGACATCGCCCAGCTGATTCATCAGAAGAACATGCAGCCCGTCACCGTCATCGGTCACTCGCTGGGTGGGTCGATATCACTGATGTACACCGGTCTCTACCCGGAAACCGTGCACAAACTGGTTGCCATCGAAGGCATGGGACCACCACCGCAGATGCTCACCGAACGCATCAACCAGCCCATCGAGCGGCGACTGAAAGACTGGATTGCCGAACTGCGCAAGATCTCCGGCCGCAGCCCGCGGAGATACGACACCCTCGAAGAAGCTTACGAGCGTATGCAATCGGAGAACCCGAACCTGTCTGAAGCACAGGCGCGCCATCTGACGATTCACGGCAGCAACCAGAACGAAGATGGAACATTCAGCTGGAAGTTCGACAACTACGTCCGATCATTCGCACCGAATCAACTGCCTTTCGATGAGCAATACAAACTCTATGCACGAATCACCTGCCCAACGTTGCTGTTTCGTGGCACCGAGTCGTGGGCATCGGATCCGACCAAAGATGGAAGAGCGGCACACTTTTCAGGCACCAAGGTCAAAATGGCCAATGTGAAAAAAGCCGGCCACTGGGTACACCACGATCAGCTCGACGAGTTTGTCGGCATCACGCGTGACTTTCTGAACGATGAGTGACCGTGCCCGTCGGCTGCATGCAGCCGACTGTCGAGGTGTGTTTCACATCACCGGTGGTGGCAGCCTGTTCCTCAGTGAAATGCTGACCACACCCGGCGCTTCCCGAACCGTACTCGACGTACGTGTTCCCTACGCCGAATCGGCGCTTCATCAGTTGCTCGGCAAACTGTCTTCAAGCGCGTGTTCCGATGCCACCGCCCGCGCACTGGCGATGTCTGCATTCATGCATGCCCGAACCTTGTCCGATGAAACCGTGTTCGGACTCGGCTGCACGGCAAGCCTGGCTACTGACCGGGACAAAAAAGGGGCGCATCGTGCACATCTGGCTTTGCAGACCCAGAGCACAACTTACGGCCTGCAGTTGCATTTCTCGGCTGATCGCCAGACCGAGGAAACACTGCTGTGTGATGCTCTCTGGGAGTTGTGCTCGATAGTGCAGGGCGCGCAGCCACCAGCTTCAGTTCGAACGACAGTCGCGCCAGCGGACTGGCAGGAACTGGTACTCGGCCGGCAAACCGCCATCGCCACCGCACAACATGATGGCAAACTACTGATTCCCGGTTCGTTCAATCCACTGCACGACGGACATCAGCGCATGATCAGGATTGCCGAAGCGCGTACTGGCCTAATCGCAGCACTGGAACTCTCCATCGGCAATGTCGACAAGCCACCACTCGACTATCAGGAAATCGGTACCCGCCTGCAGGGCATCGAGTCCACGCTGAGCCGACCCGTCTGGCTGACAAAAATGCCGACGTTCGTCGAAAAAGCGACCCGGTTCCCCAGCGCGACCTTTGCGGTAGGTGTTGATACCATCGCGCGAATCGCTGAAGGTCGATATTACGCCAATGCAGAGGACAGGGCTGCGGCACTGGAATTCCTCGCCGAACAAAGCACGCGATTCATGGTCTTTGGACGGATCATGGAGGGAGCATTCAAGACGTTGTCCGCACTCACGCTGCCTCCCACACTTGCGGATCTGTGCATCGAGATCAGCGAAGACGAATTTCGCACCGACGTTTCCTCAACGGAACTGCGCAGTACGGCAACTTGATATTCCCGGCCGCGAATTAAGGTAACTCTGATCAATTCGTTGAAGCGAATTGCAGGGTCGGAGTCTCCTGGACTCCTCGCATTTTCCCTGCGTTCCACGCAAGAAATATGGTGGCGCATCCCTGCATCACGAAGGAAGGTCTGAATAATCAGAACTTCCTTACTCCGCAAGTCTTCGATGGCCTAGTGTAGTGCTGCATTCTGTTTAGAGCTTAACTTCGAATTCGCGCGAATAACCTTTTGCAGGATGTCCTGAGCGCTCTTGGTCCATATGAACGGTTTGGGTTGAGTGTTGTGTTCCTCGATTG
>CAMDVY010000028.1 GCA_945878745.1 Klebsiella pneumoniae
TCATACCAGGGCAGGATGAGGCCGTACTCCATGCGGACTTCATCGACCGGATCACCAACGGCTACGTTCAGCGGAACGCTACAGAACGGCGGCCCGCCAGGCGAATCGGGGGCGTCTTCCGGAAAGTCCACCAGCACAGGACCGGCATCGGCGTTCAGCAGCTCAAGCGCCGCATCGATCACCCGCCTCTGGAAAGGGGCATGACCCGCGGCACCCAGTGGTCGCCCGAGCGGAAAGGGTACCCAGAGTGCACGGGCGCACGGAGTGAAGCCGTATTCTCACGTACCGGGCTGATGCCGGTAGTTGCGATCCCTGCACGTTCGAGGAAGTAGCCGAGCGCGCCCACGGCGCGTGTGCAATTCGGTCAGACGGGCGTCAGGAAAACGGTGTCGACACCGCTGCCTTTCAGTAGTTCAGCCAGGTGAACCGCAGCGGTTTCATACGCCGCAGGCGCAGCAAGGGCACCCATGAATGAGAAGTGCTCCGGACCCAGCCCGCCAATGACACCTTCCCCGACGAGTTCCCTGAACCGGGTCAACGGAAACACCACGTTGATGTCTTCCTGAAACCCCGTGCGGTCAAAGTTCACGGAACTGTGGGACATGACGAGGTCCGCAGCCTGTGCATCCCCGGGAATGACCCGATAGGCCGTCTCGACAAACCCGAACCGCACATCGTCACGCAGGTGCAGCCCGGCAGTGGTCACCAGGGCAATTCGCCGCTCCGACAGGGGTTTGGCCGGCACGAAGACATCCGGACCGAGGGGTGGATCGCACTTCGCGAGCAGGTGCTGCTGCTCCACCACCGAAAGATCAGCCAGTCTGACCACAGACGCCTCCCGTGAATTCGCACACACCAAGGGTTCCGGGATACCCTCTCAACCCGTACCCAACTTCCTAGCCCGGACTATTCATGAACATTCTGCTGCGGCTGCCGATATACGCAAAAACACAGGGCGTACTCCCTCCAGGTGCTCGACGTACTGTTCAGTACGCCTGCGCGCCTTCCAGTCCGCGCCACCCTGTCTTTTTGTGCATCTCGTCACCCTCGCGACGAACCTTCATGAATAGTCCGGGCTAGCCATACTGAGACTACCAGCCAACCGGAGCACTTCACACATGGCCGAATACATTCCTCCCTCCATCGACTGGGTTCGTAAACAGGTCGAACTCTACGAAAGCAGCGGCGGCACCAAGGGCAATACGCTGCTCGACACCGGTATGCCCTGCATCATCGTCACGCACAAGGGCAACAAGACCGGCGGGACGCGCAAGATTCCTCTCATGCGCGTGAAGGCAGGCGACAGTTATGTACTCGTCGGTTCCATGGGCGGCCAGCCGAAGAACCCGGTATGGGTGTACAACCTGCGTGCCCATCCGGATGTGGAAATCCGTGATGGCACCGCGGTGATGAAGATGCGTGTGCGTGAGGTGAATGACGAGGCAGAAAGGGGGCGATTGTGGACTGCCAGCGTTGCGGCCTACCCGCCCTATGCCGACTATCAGGCGAAGACGACCCGCAGGATTCCGGTCTTCAGCGCAGATCCAGTCTGAACCAAGTGTAGTGGTCCAATGAACCCGGACACTCGCCTAGGGAAGGTCTGATTCATCAGACCTTCCCGAGTGGTGCAGGGATGCACCACCATTTTTCTCGCGTGAAACGCGGGGCCTCTTTTCGAAGAGAGGGGCGAGGAGCCTGCAAGGCTCCGATCTGATCAATTTGCAGGAGCGAATTGATCAGAATTACCTTAGGCGAAAATGGTCGCCGACAAGGGGAGTCCGATGAGCAAACAACGACGAGTATTTACGGCTGAATTCAAGCACGAGGCTGCGTCACTGGTGGTAGACCAGGACTATAGCCACGCTGTCGCTTGCCGCTCCCTGGATGTCACAGAGGATCTCCGCCCAATACCGCAGGCGTTTCGCAGTAGGTCGTCAGAATATATCTCTGGTGCTCTTCAATCCGCTTCGTTAGAGCCGCGGTGACCGCAGGGATCTGCGAGTTTTTTGCAAAGTACTTCAGCATGCCCTGGTTTTGTTGTGTCCGCGGCATGATCTCCTGTGGGGGCGGAAGCACGCTCATGCTGAGCGTGGCCCAGTAGACATCAGCAGCGCTGAGCGAATCGCCTACAAGGTAGGGGGAGCCGCGCCGTTCCTGCGCTTCGAGGCGACGATCGATCAAGCGCATCACCTCTATCATTTTCGCAGGCGCTGCAAGGCTAGCCTCTTCGCTGAAACCGTACTTTCGCGCCAACAGGCCGTCACTGAGAATTCTCATGTTCCAGATGAAACCGTCCTCAGCCAGCACGATGGAACAAAGCCCAAAGACTTCTGTTCGCTGCTCAAAATCTCCGGGAATCAAACTCGGCGCATCGGCCGACCCTATCCGTTCTGCCAGGGCAAGTTGCTCAATCCAGACATTTCTCGGTCGCTCCTCATCGTGGAGCATCGTCGGCAAACTAGTCTGCCTGGTGAGCTCATAAAGAGGCGCCTGGCGATCTTTCCCGGTTGCTTTATCGATGCCCATCATCGGATGCAATACCCGAATCAGCGGGATGCGCTTGACGAAACAGATGTTCTTCAGTGCTTCAGAAAACAGTGCGGGAACTCCCGGAATGAAAGTGACCCGGGTTCCCGTCGTCATCGCTGCCGCTTCTTCGAGCGTGATGAACTCGGGGCTTGAAGGTGTTCCTTTGTCCTGCGTCATGGCCTTCTGCGTCTCCTGTGTTTCTCTTTCTTCGATACCCAACCATACTGGATTCTGAAGCATCAGCGTCGCTCACGTAATAACCACAGGCGTGGGACGAGCGCGTCAAGGCTGCACACAAGGTGGGAGATGGGGGAAGCTGGAGATGGGGGGAAGCCAATGGAACTGAAAGACAAAGTCGCGATCGTCACCGGCGCGGGATCA
This sequence comes from Klebsiella pneumoniae, assembly GCA_945878745.1. GTDB lineage: Bacteria > Pseudomonadota > Gammaproteobacteria > Pseudomonadales > Azotimanducaceae > SYFY01. The sequence goes on from CAMDVY010000028.1 coordinate 2,911, forward strand.
GGCATTGGGCGTGCGCTCGCACAGCGCCTCGCGCAGGTGGGTGCCCGCGCCGTGGTGTGCACCGATCTGAGTGGCGCCAACGCCGAAGAAACCGCGCGGATGATCGGGAGCGTTGCGAGCAGTGCAGCGCTTGACGTCGCCGACGAAGCGGCCATCGAGAAGATCGTTGCCGATACGGAGGCGCGGTTTGGTGCTGTCGACCTGTTCGTATCGAACGCCGGCTACGGGCGTGCAGGAGGGCTCGATCTGCCGACATCGGAATGGCAGAAGATGATGAACGTGCACGCGTTTTCCCATCTTGCGGCGGCGCGTGCGGTGATACCCGGCATGATCAAGCGAGGTGGCGGCTACCTGCTTTCCACCGCGTCTGCCGCCGGTCTGCTGACACAGATGGACTCGGGGCCCTACGCTTTGTCTAAACACGCAGCAGTTGCATTCGCCGAATGGATGGCAATCAACTACGGCGATCAAGGTATCGGTGTATCGGTGCTTTGCCCCCAGGCGGTGCGCACGAACATCCTTGGACCGCGTGCGGCAGCCGCATCAGGCCGTCCCCGCCAGGCCTCAAGTGACGGTATTCTGGAACCGGAATTCGTGGCAGATGCGTGTCTGGAAGCGATTCGCGACGAACGTTTTCTCGTGCTGCCGCACCCTGCGGTGCTCACCTATTTCCAACGCAAAGCCAATGACTATGACCGCTGGCTTGCCGGCATGCGGCGATTCCGCCAAAAGCTACTGAGCAACTAGGAGTCTGCGCGGCAGAAGGCGGCGCAGCGAGGCGAGTGTCAATTCGAGACCGATTTTTCGTTTGTTTGAGGCGCTTGAGTTAAGCGATACGCAACGAAAACGAACGGAAAATCGGGCCGAAGTGGCACCGCCGCAGCCCGTCGATCTTCTGCCGCGCAGACTCCTAGCCCGCAGTATTCATGAAGGGACGAAGCGAGGGCGTCGAGCGTAGTGAAAAGACGGCTCGAGTACCTCCCCCGGTCACAGCGCATGCGCCTTTCTTGCAGTTCAAACCCACACGAACCACCCGCAGAATGAGCACCGAAGGACGATCCCCCTAAAAGGCCAGCTGCCAATCGGATGTAAGCCGATACAATTTCGTGGAACGATGTACCAGCGCACACAGCCTGTCGTGTACCTGATTCTGACCAGCCGATCCCACAGAAGAGCCTCAGCGCCCTCGTTAGTAACCAGTCAGCTCCATGTATCCCCGGCCCACTCGCCGCCCTGCGCTTGATCTCACCACCACCAACCCTTCCCAATAGGGGATCAAGGTCTGCATTCGCTGATCATCAACGGGAGTTTCGATGAAAAACTCCTCTGGCCCAACCGTCAGCCTCCACCCCAACGGCCACGCAACGCCGTCCGGATCGGTCCAGGTTCGCTCCGGCTGCAATTCGAAGTCTGTGGAAGCCAGCAAACGACTCGACCCATCCTTTGCGACAAGAATGCCGTGATCATGCCGATCACGTTGTCCGTCCTGCCGACGCAGGCGAAACACCATGAGATCTCTTTCATCATCCAGGCTCAGTGCAAACCACTCCCAACCCACCTGCTCATCGGACAGTACACTGGTACTCCATTCGTGATCGAACCAGCCCAGGCCACGCACTGTGTGCGTTTCACCACCCACTCGAATCTCGCCACCGATCTGCAGACGCGGCCACGAATAGTAGTAGGACGCCTGGGATTCACTCTTGCGAGACCATCCCTGCTCGCCCTGAAGTACCGGTTCCAGTGCTGCGTGCAGGTTGAGATCAAGCGATAGCTCAGAACCCTGAGCATGCAAGTGTCCACCCGTGGACCCCAGATCCAGCTGCCAACCCTCGAGGTACACTCGCGCACCGCCGTCAACAAGCGGATGCACGCCTGCAAGATCCGGATGCCGCCGACTCAGTCGTTCTTCATGCTGGTGTTCGCCGGATGCCACGTCGGTTATCGCCAGATGACCCAGGTAAACGTGATCAAGCGTCCAGTCACTGGCGCGAGCTACACCAGGCTGGGCCGACTGCAAGGCTTGTCGGAACACGGTGAACTGGGCACCAAACTCCCTACCATCATCGGTGGCCAGCGTCATTGTCAGGTACCACCACTCGCTGCGAAAATCCGGGTGTTGCTGATGTTCGCCGGGGAACACAAAGGTCATGGGCTTATCAGCCTGAGCAAAAGCCGACGATCCCTCGTCCTTGCCAAGAATCACCCCGAGTCGACTTCCGCCGATGCCAGGTTCAGAGAAACCAGCATCGGAATCATCACAGCCACACAAGAGCGCCAGTACGGCCAGCAACAAGATGTCGAACGAACGCTTCACCACGCGCGCTACCCTCGGGGCCGGAAAGGTGGTCGCACAACAGCTCCGGCGAGCCCGGCGGCGAAGGTGGCGAGCCCAGTGAGCAGCAGAGGCAGCACCAATGGCTGCAGAGTCGGGGAATAACCAATGGTCCAGCCAAACGCGCGCGGATTCACGTACTCGCACAGGACCCAACCCAGCCACAAGCCAAGTGGCAGCGCGATCCCTGCGGCGATCAAACCGAGCATGCCGGCACGAACCATGCTGGTTCGCAGGTTCCAGCCAAAGTCGACACCTTGAGTGTCGAGCAATCGGCCAGTGGTTTGCTGGCTGAGCCGAAATCCGGTCAGGGCATTGAACATGGCACCACTGGAAACCAGGAGAGCCAGCCAGGTCAGAGCATCCGTAATCGCAAACGTGCGGTTGAATGTTTGCAGCGCATTGTTCCGCATGACCTCTCCTGAACTGACCCGACCGCCGCGTAACTTGTCCAATCGCGACAGCACAAGTGAAGGCTGCGCGCTGTCGATACTCAGTCGATCAAAGATCAACGGCTCGGCAAACAAGGTCTTCGCCGTATCAGTGTCCACCATGATTCGAAAACCGAGTTCACCATACCCCTTGAACATCCCGACGATGGTCAAGGGCTGCCCGGTACGCTCGTCGCCGGCTGCCTCATGGTCAAGCCGCAACGACTGTCCGACGCCCAGGCCCAGTGTTCGAGCGAGTGTTTCGCTGACCAGCGCTTCTCCTTTCGCAAGGGCATCGGGATAGCCATATCGCAATGACTCTTCTGCGGAAAATTCCGCATAACCAACCTGCACCGGCAACCCATCCACCCGCGAAGCGCTCTGCCCGGAAACCATGACACGCCCGGCTTCAGGCCAGGTTCGTATCGTCGACGCCAGCTCCTTTGCCCCTGAACCACTGGACATCGACACATACACGTCGTTGACCAGTCGCTGATCCAGCAATCCCGAAAACTCCCGTCGAAAGCTGTCGACCATCACTCCCACGCCGATGCTCACGGCTACTGCCAGGGCCAGCGCCGCGCAGGCAATTGCAAGGTCATCCGGATACCAGGTGACTTCACGCACCCCAAGCCGAAGCCACAACGGCCCGCCCATTCGATTGGCCCGCTGTCGCCAACCACGCAGCAAAGGGGAAACACTGAAACCCGCCAGCAGGCAGATACACAGAATGCTCAGAAACACGCCGATCAATCCCGCATCAGGCAGGATCAGCCCAAGCACGGACAGCAGGATCATGCCAGCGACTGACAGTCGTACCCACACAGCGGATATGGGATGCTCACGCCATTCGCGCCACCAGGCTAATCCGCCACCAAGCACGCACACACCCAGGCCAGCAACCACAGCCTTGATGATCACCGCCGCACCCACTTCAGGCATGACCACCGGCATGACGCCACCAAAGGCCGAAGTCAGCAGCAGACCGGCGAGTCCGTCGCCGGCAAACACACCCAATGCCGTGGCTGGAATACCGAGGCACAACAAGGCAGTCACAAAACTCGTGCCCAGCAACCAGCGATCCACACCCAGATCATGCAGCGCGGCGAGGATGGTCTTCTGCCGACGTAACCAGATCACTGCGGTCTGATACATCAGCAGCAGGCTCACCAACAGAGACAAGGAACCAAGCGCGCCAAGGTTGAACAACACGGCCTTCGCCAGACCTTGTCCGGGTGCTTCACCGTCCACTGCGTGCACCTGCCAACCGTTGACCACTGGCGCGGGCGAGGCAGGCAAGCCTGCTGATATCCCGGGCATTATGGATTCAAGCAACGCAGCGCTCGATGCCGCGACCGACTCATGACGCACCAGCACGGCGTCGAGCCGCTTGTCATCACCGAGCAGTTGCGTGGCAGTACCGATATCCACATACAGCGCTCGCGGCTGTTCCGGGCGCCCCGGCAACCGGTCAACAATCTGCAACACAATACCGCCGACGTCGATCAGCCCTTCGGGCCACTCACCTTCAACAATGACCGGAGGCGCACTGGAGATGCGATCGGCAACGTTGATTCCCGCATCTAGTGGCGCCATCGGTAATCTCGCTTCCATCGCCGCGATCCAATCGATGCCAACGACTCTGACCCCATTGTCCAGAACACCCTCCCGCAGCGGGATCATCACTGCGATGGATGGCCATTCGCCACTGCGCCAGCGGGCGCGAAGTTGGCCATAGTCCTGTGCGGTCACTTCCTTGCGGGTTAGAACATGCGTGATCTCGCCGAGATGAGGAGGACGCATGGTGTCAAACGTTCGACCGACACTTTCACCCAGCAGGTGGACACCGGTGATCGACAACACACCGATGGCGACGCCAAAAAAAACACTCAGCGTTGATCCCGGTGCTGAACGGAGGAATCGCAGACTGCTGCGCAGAAGCAACCTGAGTCCGGCTGGTTTCACGGCACCTGATCGAGATCTAGCCGCATGTCAGCGGCCGCGGCCAGTGCAGCATCGTGGGTGGCAATGAACAACGTCGCGCCCGCTGCACGCGCCTGAGCGAACAACAGTTCCGCGACGCGTTCCGTATTCAACGCATCAAGGTTGCCGGTGGGTTCATCAGCGAGAACCAGCGACGGCGAATGCGCCAGCGCCCGCGCGATCGCCACACGCTGGCGCTCACCGCCCGACAGGGTTTCTGGAAATGACTCGAGATGATCACCCATGCCTAAAGCCAGCAAGCGGGCCTGTGCCTCCGGCCACTGAGACTCAAGGCCATTCAGTACCAATGGCAATCGAACGTTTTCAGCAACCGTCAACGTGGGGACCAGGTTGAAGAACTGAAACACATAACCCACATGGCGGCGCCGGTACATCGTCGCCTGCGCCTGGGACAGATTGTGTACGGCGACGGTGGAATCATTGATTGGTGTCACATTGATCTGCCCGCTATCGGGCGTGAGCAGGCCAGCCAGCAGGTTCAGCAGACTGGACTTGCCGACGCCACTCGGACCACAGACCGCGACAACCACACCGGCCGGCGCGGTAAACGACAACTCATGGAGCACGATCCTGTCCTGCGATCCATCGCGAAATCGCTTGCCAAGCGACGTGACTTCAACCGCGCTTTTAGCATGTGGAGGCAAATCAGTGCTCACCGCAGGCGCTGCATCCCCTGACGATTGATCTCTGCCGTGAACTCAGGGAGGTGCGACTCGGCGATGATCGCTCTCAGCGCGTCTGCAACAGTGGGATACGGCTCGATACTCATCAGTGTCACGAAGGTTGGATGAATCATCTGCCACTCATTCCGATCACGCCTGAGCAGAGCTTCCGAGGGTGTCACCCAATCCGAATCAGCGGTTTCATCAGTGTCGGCAAGCGCCTGTTGCCCATGAGGCATGGTCGTGGCAAAAAACCGGGTATCAAAGCGCTTTGGTGCCGAATCCGGTGTCAGCCAGTGCGAGAAGTAGTGGACCTGGTCGCACGCCAATAGCAGATTTTCGCGCGCGCACAACTCGGCCATCGGCATCTGGCCAGCTGTCACAGCCTGACGCCAGACAGAAAAACGCTCGCGCTCGTCAGATGAAACGAGGTCTAGCAGCCGTCCGTCGCGTGTGGCAAGCAGCACGCCACACTCTTCGAAACACTCCCGAATGGCTGCTACCCAGTAACGCAGTCCACCGGCAGACAGGCCGAGCTGGGCACTCGCACTTCGATCATCGATACCTGCGCAGATTGACTCGAGATGATCAGCGTCATCCACCTTGCCGCCGGGAAACACATGCAGATCGGGAAACACCATGCCTGCAGGCCGTTTCACCATGAACACTTCAAGACCAGGCAAGCCATCGCGCAGTAGCAGGACAGTTGCGGCCAGTCGAATGTTGTCGCGTTCAATGGGTTGCACGTGATATCACCTTGACATCAACTTGTCGGGAGGCCGCCACCATGCCTAAATGGCGACCGGAGGGCAACGATGAGTAAAGGGAACAACGATCCACCGGACTTCCGGACTCTCGGGCTGACCGGCCTTGCAGATATCGACGACGACACCGACAAGCTGAAGGTTTACAAGTTCGTTGTTCGACTGCCGCCAGAAATGCGGGACCGGATCGCAGAGGCCGCCAACAACTATCGGCGTAGCATGAACTCCGAAATCATCGCTCGATTGGAGCAGACCTTCACCGGGCTGCCTTCGGAGGCCACCATGGTCATGATCGAACCCCCGCTGCAAGGTCCGCTGGATGCGCTGTTCCGCCGATCGCTCACCGAAGAAGAACACGCGCTGATTCGGTCTTTCCGACGCCTGACCGCCGCCAAACGACAAGCCCTGAACGACCTGCTGAAGTAATCATGCCGTTTGCACTTGCTCCGTATTTTCATCCCACGACCGTAGTCTTCGTCGACGACAATGAGGGCTTCCTGCGCAGTCTGGACCTGGAGTTACCAGCAACCTGGGCGTATCGCCTCTTCGCCGAGCCAGAAGCCGCGCTTGAGTTTCTTAACCTGCCACCGCCGCTGCCACCGTTGGTTGATCGCTGCTTCATTCATCGCAAAGACGACAACGGCGTCCGTTCGATGACGCTGGACATGACGATGATCGAACAGGAGATCAACCATCTGGATCGATTTGCCCGCAATTCGGTCGTGATGATCGACTATTCCATGCCGCTGCTGAATGGTCTGGAGTTCTGCTCCGAACTCAAGGACCCCTACATCCAGAAGGCCATGCTGACAGGGGTCGCGGATGAGAAGGTTGCCGTGCAGGCCTTCAACGCCAAACTCATCAACCGCTTCATTCCGAAGAATACGAGTCACTCCATCAGCGACATCCTCGCCTTTACCGAGGAGCTACTGCATGACTACTTTGCACAACACACCGCCCGACTGGTCAATACTCTGACCCTGGATCCACCCGCGTTTCTGCTGAACAACGACGTCGCTCGTGTCATGCGTCGAGTGCTGCACAAACAACAGATCATCGAATATTACCTGGTCGACGATCCACCAGGCTTTCTCATGCTGCGCGCCGATGGCAGCGCAGTGCGGATGCTGGTTTGCGGTAGCCGCCATCGTGAGCGAGCGCTGCTGGACGCGCATCGGCTGGCCGCACCAGCGCATATCATCAAGGCTTTGGAGAGCCGCGAGTATCTGATGAGTTACGTCGACTCACCTGCAGATTATCGCCACGGGGATTTTCCGTGGGTGGACAATCTGGTGGCTGCGGAAACCGTGAAAGGTGCTGAAGAATGGTCGATCGGCATCGTGCAGAACCCGCCAGCGGACATCGACTTCGACCCGTCGTCATGCAGCTACAACGCCTATCTGGCCCGAATGGACCAACATCTGTAAGCGCCCCGGAAGGGATCGTTCATCAACATTCACAGCCGATAACGTTCGCGCAAGCCTCGCAGATGATCATCCAGTTGTGCCACCATCTCAGGTGCAACACCTTCATTCCGAATGGCCGCAAGTTCCGCCTCAAACACTGAAACGGTGCGCCATGGAGACTTGTCGGCAGTCAGCTTTTCGCGCACAAAATCAGCCCATTCACTGGCCTCATCAGGCTGCAGCAGATGCGGGAAACTGCGCGCCTTCAAGCGACCTACCAGTTTGTTCAGCCGCTTGTCACGAAAATCCATCTGCGGCCAGTCACCCCCTGCAACACCACTGACAAAGGCATCACATCGGGAGCGGTCCTCATCCAGCAGGAATTTGTCATACAGGGATGCTTCGACGTCCTCTGCTTTGGTCGTTTTCGGATCCTGGAACAGCCGGGCGATTTTTTGCAGGACAGCAGGTTGCGCAAGCCGGCGTTTGCGACTGTTCACCAGCGCCATGTCGATTTTCGCGCGCTCGATGTTGGCAGGTGTGAGAACACTCAGATCGGCCACAAATGGACAACGATTGGTGCGGATTTCCTTGAGCGGCGGTCTGTTCTCCGCACCCGCAGTAAACATCGCCTTGCGCAAATCAGCTTCATCGCCATGGATCAACATTTCGATGTCCGTGGCCAGATCTGCAACGATTACCGAGTTGGCGTTGATCGGATGGCGGCAGATCGACAGGACTGGCGCCACTCGATAGCGCTCTTTGGGATACATGCCAGAAACATGCACACACACACGCTGGGCGTAAGGTTCCAGAAGCTTGCGCACATTTCGTTTGTCGCGGCTGCCAAGGTAGTAGTCAAACAGGCGAGGCTGCGCGGTGCGGATGAGTTTCGCCAGCGAAAGCGTTGCACGAACATCGGAAAGCGCGTCGTGGGCTGATTCGTGTTCAAGGCCGTTGGCACGCGTGAGCTCCGCCAGACGGTAGACCGGCCAGCCCTCTTCGTCTTTTGGCCACTCCATGCCCTCAGGTCGCAATGCGCCGGTGGCGCGTACGAGATCGACCAGGTCCCATCTGGAATTTCCATTCCGATGCTCGCGGGCATAGGGATCACGAAGATGCCGGAACAACCCGAATCGCACAAATTCATCATCGAACCGCAGACTGTTGTAGCCAACAGCACAGGTATGGGGCACCGAGAGTGCGCCATGAATGCGTTCGAAGGCTTGCCACTCGGATATTCCGGATGACGTTCGTTGCGGGGTGATGCCCGTGATCAGCGTCGCGCGAGGATCAGGCAGCACATCGTCGGGCAACACGACGTCGGTGACGAATTCATCGCCGACCGGATTCAGCTCGGCGTCGGTCCGCAACCCGGCAAACTGCACGATGCGATCCCAGCGCGCTGCTGTGCCCGACGTCTCCAGGTCGTACCAATAAAATGAATCAGCCACGGTGTGATTGCTCCTGGCCTGGTCTCGGCTGCCAGCAGCGCTGTTTCGGCACTCCTGCAGACGGTATCCCGGTGTTCCATGTTTGAGGTGTCACTGCTTTCCTTTAGTTTTGGCGCCTTCCCATGTCAGGACGTTCATCTTGAGCCCATTCCTGCTGGCGCTGTTTGCCGGACCGCTGCTGGCATTGTCGATGACAATGCTGCTCCGCTTCCAGTTCGAATGGGAGGCCAATGCGGCCATCACGCTCGGCGTGACGCTTTTGTGTGTGGTCTGGTGGATCTTCGAACCGATCCCGATTCCGGCCTCGTCGCCGGTGCCCCTGGCGGTGCTGCCGTGACTGGGTGTCATCACCGAAGACGACGCGGCCCTCGTCTATGGCAATCCACTTGCCTTCATTCTGCTGGGCGGGTTTCTGCGGTCAACCGCCCTGGCCCGCAGCGGTGCCCATCGGCGTCTGCCCGGGGATGGTCCGCCTGACCGGCCTGACCGGTGGCTCGCTCGTGGCCTGACCTACAAAGGCCGATTCGAGTTGCCGTAGATGGGCGCAGGAAGCACAAACTACAAGCTTGTACTCATCGTCTTTGGTTTGACTGCATTGGCCTGGATCACGCGGGGCGAGCCCATTCGGCGGCTGGAGCATCTGGTTTGGGCTGCCGGATGCGAACGACGCGATGGTCGCATTCCTTGGCGTGATTGCCTTGTTTCTCATCCCCGATGGTCAAGGAGGCCTTCTTCTCGACTGGGACACCGCGAGTGATATTCCCTGGGGGGTTCTGCTCCTGTTCGGTGCTGGCATCGCGATTGCCGGTGCCTTTTCCACCAGTCGCATGGCTCAGGAAGGGCTGGCACTCAACGTCATCGGCGTCGCTGCCATCAGTCTGGTTTGTTATCTGATGTTGGCGTGAGTTCTGGTTCAATTCCGACGCCAGTTCGCGCAGACGTTCGTGTCGATCAGTCGGTGGTAGCGACGCCAGTTGGTCAACTGCCGACCAGAACTCAGGCCAGCGGGCACCGACCTTGCGAAACAAAACATCAAACGCAGGTTCAAATTCCGCGTAGGTCTGCCTCGCTGCCAGATACGCATTGTTGAGTCGGTTGGCGATGATCGCATCGTACCGATCATTGCCAGAACGATCGCGCC
>CAMDVY010000029.1 GCA_945878745.1 Klebsiella pneumoniae
TCCCGGCGTCGGGGTGCGCGCTCCGCTCCGGGGGTGATCTCCATGTAGGAGCGTCTCTGACCGCGATTGTCGGTTTCGTCAAAGATCGCGATCAGGAGTTCTCTCCTGCAAATTGATTGAATCTTCCAGGTTCATTGGGAGTGACCCAATGTTTTGGTTTCCGCTGTTTCCCCTGCCTCTCCCCGGTCGATTGTTCCCAGGCTGATTGGAATATTCAGTTGTGGTTCTGGCGTTATCCACAGAGGTGTCTTGTCAGGTTCCCGTTTGATAAATTGTCACGAAGAAGCAGCAAAACGATCATGAAAGTGAAATGTGACAACGTCAATCTGGCTCCACCGTCAAGATCTGGGCCGTATCAGCAATGACTGGTCAATTGGAAGTTGGAGCGATAGCCATCGCTGCAACGTGTCTTCTGGTCGATGCATGGATTCGACGCTCTCGCCGTCTGCGTGGTTATGAAGCCGAGGATACCCTGTGCAGTCTCGTGATCGGCGTGGGAGGAGTAGCGGCGTGGACCATCGCCCGTGCCGCAGTGCTGGTGGTTGCTGTTGGAATCACCGAGGTCCTGCCAACCATGCCGTTGATGCCCGATGGACTCGCTGGCTGGCTGCTGACGCTGTTGGGCGTTGATCTGGGGTACTACTGGTATCACAGGGTGCTGCACGTCACCAACGCAGGCTGGGCTGTACACGCAGTGCATCACTCGTCAGCGTGTTTCAACTATGCAACTGCCCTGCGTGGATCGGTTGCGGAACCTTTCCTCGAGCCATGGTTTCATCTGTGGCTGTTGCTGGTCGGCGCCGATCCAATCGAAATCGTTGCAGCGATGACGGTAAACCACCTGTATCAGTTTTGCCTCCACACCGAGTCGGTGGGGCGGCTGTCCTGGATTGACTGGTTGCTGGTTACCCCTTCCCACCATCGGGTACACCATGCCTGTGACGGTGACTATCTGGATCGCAATTTCGGCGCGATGCTGATCGTCTGGGATCGAATGTTCGGCACATGGGCGTTGGAAACGCGCCAACCCGTGTACGGACTTGTCAAGCCCATTCGAAGTCACTCACCTGTGGTGATCATGCTGGAGCCCGTGGCGATGCTGATCCGCGATCTGCAGGCCCAGCCATCTCTTCGAACTGCTCTGAGCCATCTGGTTTCGCGGCCAGATGGGGCAGCCTCACCCGGAAAATAAATGAACACTCTGCAGCAACTGCCGATCGTCGTGAAAGCACAGTACACGTCAACGAGTTGGGTCGCGAACGCCTCAACGCTGCGACGACCTTTTGTGCATAGTTCCTTTCAGAGAGTGGAGTACCTTGCGTGATGTCCTGGTTTGCTTTCGATGTTGGTGCTGGATGGCTCTTGCTGGTTGCCGCAGTGTTTTTGCTGGCCTATGGTCGAAAATTGATCACTGGCATCCTGCATGTCCCAGCAATTGGTCTGCTGGCGCCGTCGTCCCGGGTGCTCTCAAGGATTCTGGGTCGCAAGGACCTCACCGATGAAGCCTTTTTTGCTGCGGATGATGCACCAGCATCGATCGTTGCGGCTCGACAGCAGTCTTTCAATCGTCTCGTACAACGATTCAGGCAAGGCGGACAGCGATCTGCGGCGCTGGCTGCAAGGATCCGCACGGGGTTGTCAGATCTTCGGTTCGCGGATGCCAATCGAGTCCCTTTCCCTTTTGCGCTGCACATGCGTGAACATTTCGATGTGAGCGTCATCTCTGAGCGCAGTGAAGGCGCCTGGCTGGTTGATGCTGACGGTGAACGCAGCATCGATGTGAGCGGCTCATACGGTGTCAACGTGGCAGGCTACGATGCCTACAAGACATTCATCGACCGTGGCTGGGCGTTGACTCGTGATGCCGGTGTGGTACTCGGACCGCTGCATCCAATCGTTGCCAGTAATGTGGAAACTCTGCGCAAGATTTCCGGCCTCGATGAAGTCTCCTTTCACATGAGTGGAACGGAGGCTGTCATGGCTGCCGTTCGTCTGGCCCGCTTCAACACCCGTCGACGTTACATCGTCTGTTTTACCGGGGCATATCACGGTTGGTGGGATGGAGTACAACCGGGCGTTGGCAGCGAACGTGCCATCGAAGATTGTCTGACCCTCAATGAAATGACCCCGCACACGCTCGCTGTGATACGCGCGCGTGCACACGAAATTGCGGCGGTCCTGGTCAATCCGATCCAGTCCTTTCACCCCAATTCACCACCACCCAGTGATGCGGTGCTGCTGTCATCGGAAGTACGCAGTACGCGACCGGAAGCAGCTTATGCCAGCTGGTTGCAGACTCTTGCCGAAACCTGTCGCGCCAGCGGTGTACCGCTCATTCTTGACGAAGTATTCAGTGGCTTTCGGTTGGCACCCGGTGGCGCACAGGCCTACTTCGGACTTACCGCAGATTTGGTGGTCTACGGAAAGACCGTGGCCGGCGGCTTGCCCATCGGTGTGGTCTGCGGACGCTCCACACTGATGCGACGATTCGATCCAGATCACCCCATGCGGCTGGCCTATGTGGCGGGAACCTTTGCGGCTCACCCGTTGACCATGGGTGCCATGCACGCCTTTCTGGAGTGGGTGACAGCCGCAGGGATCGAAAGTCTTTACTCCCGATCCGATCAGCTGTGTGGCGCATGGGTTGCGTCGACCAATGCTGAACTGGCGGCTGCTGAAATTCCGGTTCGGGTGGCGCGTTTCTCCACTGTGTTCACGTTCCTGTTTACCCAGCCCTCGCGGTACAACTGGTTGCTGCAGTACTACCTGCGCGCCGCCGGTGTGAACCTCAGCTGGGTAGGGACCGGTCGTTGCATGACCAGCCTGGACTTCCGCGAGGAAGACTACGCTGCGCTGAAAGACCGCATCGTACTGGCTGCCAGGCAAATGCTTGATGATGCCTGGTGGCCAACCGAGGCGGAACATCCACGACGCAATCATCAGATTGCACGACGAGTAAAACTAGACATGTTGGACGCCGCTATTCCCCTGACCAGAACCCTGAAGTCTTTTTACGATGACGTCATGGGCAGAAAACACGATGATCACGTGGCTTCCCATAGCCATCGCGTGAATCAGTTCATGCACCTGGTGAGTTCGTCAGTGTTTCTGGTCTGTTATGTACTGATTTTCATCGATCTTTCTCTGGCCATGTGGCTTGGTCTCGCATCCCTGTTTCTCCGTCAGATCGGACATGCTCTGATCGAACCGCCTTGTCATGACAAGGAGCAGTTGTTGCTGGGTTTTGACACCCGGAGCAAAACCGTCATCGTGGCCTGTTACCTGTTGATTCCAGTGATTGACCTGTTCGTCGCTCCGAACCATGAACCCGGCTGGCTGATGGGGGTGGCTGATCAGGTCGCCATGCACTGGTTTGCCTTTACTGCGCTGGTCATCGTGGGGCGAGTCGGGGTGTTGACGATTCGTCATGGACTGCGTAACGCACTGGTCTGGTTCATCAAGTTGATCACAGACCCGATCACTGATATCGGAGCCTACCACCGCAGCATCCTGGTGCAGCGTCCGGCGCAGTGACCTCTTGGCAGGTTGCTGAAAAAGTCCTTTCCTGGACTTTTTCGCAGTCGCGGTCTGCGACCGCTCGCGCCAAATCCAGCATTTTCATGCTGGATTTGCGGACCGGCCATCCCTGGCCGGTGCAACAGGTTGCTTTTTCAGCAACCTGTTAAGCCGACCCGAATGGCGGTAGTTGCCGCGTCAGTGGTTGGCCAATTGTGCAAGCAGGACCGATTGAGCAATGACGTGCCTGGCGTTGTCAGGCACCCGGGAGTAACTGCCGTCGTTGTTCAGTCTCCAGCTTTGTGCCGAGTCCGCCCAGTACAAGTCGACGAGGTCGCCGAGAATCCTCTGGGTAAGAGCGGCGTTTTCGATGGGGAAGCAGGCTTCGATGCGGTTGAAAAAGTTGCGCCCCATCCAGTCGGCTGATGACAGGTAGAGACGCGGAGCGCCATTGTTCTCGAAGTAGAACACGCGAGTGTGCTCGAGGAACCGCCCCACAACGCTGCGTACTTCGATGTTTTCGGAGATTCCAGGAACGCCTGGGCGAAGGCCACAAACGCCACGGATGAGCAGTCGGATCGTAACCCCTGCCAATGATGCCCGATACAACGCGCGTATGACCTCGGGTTCAATCAGCGCGTTCATTTTCAGGAGAATCCGACCTTCGCCCTGGCCGGAGCGTGCAATCTCCGTCTCCCGCTCGATGAAGTCCAGCATTGTACTGTGCAAGGTAAAAGGTGCCTGGAGCAGTTTCTTGAGACGTCCGTGGCGTCCGAGCGAGGTGAGTTGTGAAAAGAGCTTGTGAACGTCCTCGCCCATGTCGGTATCGCAGGTGAACAGCCCGTAGTCGGTATACATCCGAGCAGTTCGTGTGTGGTAGTTACCGGTGCCAAGGTGGACATAGCGTCGCAATGAGCGACCTTCGCGGCGGACCACCAGGGCCATCTTGGCGTGAGTTTTCAAACCCACTACGCCATAAACGACTTTGGCGCCTGCTTTTTGCAGCAAGTTGGCCAGTTCAATATTTGCTTCTTCGTCGAAGCGTGCGCGCAGCTCGATGACGACCAGCACTTCCTTGCCCGTGTTGGCAGCCTTGATCAGCGCTCTCACCACGGCGGAATCAGCGCCGGTTCGGTAGAGGGTCTGGCGGATAGCCAATACGTCAGGGTCGTCAGCGGCCTGGCGCAGGAATTCAATCACTGGCGTAAAGGACTGAAACGGGTGATGCAGCAGGATGTCGCCACTGCGGATGGCGGCGAACATGTCTGTGTCAGCGCGCAGTTCCCGCGGTAGCCCAGGGGTAAATGGGGGGTATTTGAGATCATCCCGTTCCACGAGGTCCGGAACCGTGCTCAGTCGCATGAGGTTGACTGGACCATCGCAATAGTAGACCTCATCAACGTGCAAGCCATGTTGAGTGGCGAGGAAACTCACAATGGCCTCCGGACAATCGTGGGCGACTTCGAGCCGCACGGCGGTACCATATCGACGAGCGGAGAGTTCGCCTTCAATGGCGCGCAGGAGATCCTCGGCTTCCTCCGGATCCACCAGCAGATCGCTGTCGCGTGTGACGCGAAAGGAATAGCAGCCTGTAACCTGCATCCCCGGGAAAAGTTCGGCCACGTAGGCGTGGATGATCGATGAGAGCAGAACCAGGTCGTTGGGCGCCGTGGCACAAGTCTCAGGAAGGGTGACGACCCTTGGCAGTGCACGTGGTGCCTGGACCACAGCCATGCCACCGGAGCGACCAAAGGCGTCCTTTCCCTCCAATGTCACGATGAACGTAAGGCTCTTGTTGAGCAACATGGGAAAAGGGTGTGCGGGGTCCAGTGCCATGGGACTCATGATGGGGAGCAGTTCGCGGTTGAAGTACCGTTTGATCCAGGCTTGTTGCGCGGGAATCCATTGGCTGTCGTTGCTGAAGCGAATGCCTTGCTCGGCCAGCAATGGAAACAGACTGTTCAATGCCTGGTACTGCTGCGCGATCAGGGTGCTGGTAGCCGCCGCAATCTGCCGCAACAACTCTCCTGGCAATGCCGCGTTGGGTTCTGCAGGCGAGGCCTTGAATTCAACCTGATGTTTGAGCCCGGCAACCCGGATTTCGAAAAACTCATCGAGAATGGCGCTGGAAATACAGATGAAGCGCAGTCTTTCCAGCAGTGGAATGCCTGCATCATCTGCCTGGGCGAGAACCCGTCTTATGAATTCGAGTTGTGACAGTTCCCGATTGATGAACAGCGACGGGCTCGACAGATCTGGTGACGTTACCGGTGCTTGCACGGACGGAGAGTTGATTGGCCAGGAAGTGCCGAGGCTAGCATCTGCTTCGGACGATCTGTGTGACATTTGTGTGACGGTGTCTGTCGGCGGGTAATGATCAGAATGGCAAAAGTAGTCCCTCTCGGCCGGGAATCTTCAGCAGGATACCTGCGATATTTTGTCGCAGGTTAACCTTGACGCGCCAATAATTGACAAAGTATCAGACACACAAGCCATCGCGGCAGGGAGCAGCCTTCTCCACGATCGGCCGGTGTCCCAGCAGGAGCGGTCTCCAGACCGCGATCCGAATCAGAATCCATCGCGATCAGGAGATCGCTCCTACCATGCCACGGAACGAATGTTTCGCGATCAGGATATCTTTGATTGGCATATCCCGCGCGTTCTTACTCGACGTCTCCTGACTGAATCTGCCAACGCCATCGGTTGTGACCCAGTCGTTTGCTTTCCATTGCCATCCTTGGCCTCTCCGCAGTCAATCGTTCCGAAGCTCCAATTACCTCTGCGCAACATTTTCGATTGCGCAACTATTGTCCAATCAAGGTTCCGGAAGATCTGATCAGACAGATCTTCCTTAGTGGTGCACGGACGCACTTCCATTTCCTATGCGTGAAGCGCAGAAAAAACGCGAGGAACACACAGTGTTCCGACCTCTGCACTTCGCTTAAGCGAAGTGCTCGGATTTGGTCAATTCGCACGTGCAAATTGATCAGAGTGACCTTAAGGTGTTTGCATGATCCGGTAGCGCTGCCGGCGCGAATATGGCGCTTGCTGTGGTAGCCCGCTTGTACGGACTGGATACCGCCAGGCAGCTCGCCAGCAGTGTCGAGTATGAATGGCACGAAGCGGCGGATGTGGATCCGTTTGCACGGTTCTCGGATTGGACGCCGCCAATGCAAGCGCAGGTGGACTACTCTTCCGGCGGCAGGCGATACATCGGGCTGCGTGCTCGAACGGGATCGAGCAGTGACCAGTCACCTTCATCAACTTCAAAGCCTTCTGGATACGGCGCTCTCGGTTCCATGTCCAGCGAACGCATGACGCGGTCGTCCCGGTAGTAGCACATGGCTACCAGCGCATGCACAAAGCCGACCAGGGTTGAACCCGACATACGAAAACGTTGGGCGACTTGTTCGGCTTCTGGCTCTGAGAGAGTGCCAAATTTGCTACCCGCCAGATCGTCTAGCTGTTCTACGACGAGCCTGGTGACCTTGTGGTGGGGAATCACCGCACCCAGGATATCGGCGAAGATCAGGTCATCGTCCGCGCCGGGCACCTGATACTCGACGCTGGCGGGAATCATCAGCCGGGCGAGGACCTTCAGCGTCTGCTGCTGGTCTGTGGTGAGCGGATGATCTGAAGCGAGTTTGTCCACGCCGGCTAGTCGAACAGGTTGGCGAGGCGTTGTTTGATGGAATCGGCCACGTACAGGGCAATGGCCTGAATCGTCGAGGTCGGATTCACGCCTGCGGAAGTGACAAAAACGCTGCCGTCGATGATGAAGAGATTTTTCACATCGTGACTGCGTCCCCATTCATTGACGACGGAGGTCTGCGGATCGCGACCCATGCGTGCCGTGCCCATGAGATGCCAACCGCCGGCAGTGATTGGTGCCTCGGCGAGTACGTCGGTGGCTCCGGCGGCCTTGAAGATTTCGGTCGCCCTGGCGATTGAGTGTGCAAGCATCAGGCGACTGTTTTCGCTGATCGTGTAGTTCAGTCGCGGTGCTGGAATGCCATTGGCATCCTTTAACGTCGGGTCGAGGGACACCGTGTTGTGCAGTTCAGGCAGATCTTCACAGATGCCTACCATGCCGGCCAGCCGATTGAAGTGTTCACGATAAGCACGGTGGTGATCTGCGCCCCATGGAATACGACCATGACCCAGGCCAGTGAGTGCGGTGACGACGGGGCCGCGACCGCGTGAGATCTCGAAGGTGTAACCACGGACATAACCGCGGCTGCGATCCGTTTCGTAGAACTCCTGACTCCACATCGTGTTACTAGGCCCGCGATAGCCATCCATCGGATCGTCGAATACGCCAACGATGCTGGAGTAGGGGTGGAACATGAGATTCTTGCCGACCAGGCCACTCGAATTCGCCAGGCCATCTGGAAACAGTGATGACGTTGAATTGAGCAGGATGCGCGGCGTACCGACGCCGTTGCATGCAAGGATCACGACCTCGGCAGGCTGAAACTGCTCCTTGCCCTCGGTGTCGTAGTAGATCACTCCGGTGGCCATGCCTTCGGCATTCACCGTGATTTCGCGGACACGGCAGCGGGTACGCAGTTCCACGCCAGCCCGTATCGCATGGGGCCAGTACGTGATGTCCGTGCTCGCCTTGGCGCCCTGCGCACAGCCATGCAGGCAATGACCAAGATTGATGCAGCGTGCCCGACCGTCATAGTCCTCGGTGGCCACTGCACTGTCTGAAGGCCACCAGTGCCAGCCCAGCTGATTGAAAGCCCTGGCCAGTCGAGTGCCCGTCTTGCCGAGTGGTACCGGTTTCATGACCGGGTGCTTTGGTGGATAGGCAGGGTCTCCTGCGAGCCCGGAAATCCCCATCATTCGATCGTTGGTGGCGTAGTGAGGCGCAAGAGTTGCGTAGTCGATGGGCCAGTCATCGGCGACGCCATCGAGTGTTTTCACGTGAAAGTCAGCGGGATGAAAGCGCGGGAAGTGTCCGGCGAACAACACGGTGCCACCCCCAACGCCGTTGTAGTTGGCAATCTTGATGGGTGAGGCGTCTTCATTGATCGGATAGTCAGCGATGTTCTGCCGCTGATTCGGATTCCAGCTGTATTCCCCCATGGCTCGCGCTTCCCAGTCGCGCCCCGTAGCCGGGTAGTTGGCGGGGTTGGGCCATTCACCCTGCTCCAGGCAGAGGATACGCATGCGTGTGTCGGCGAGACTCCACGCGGCCGCGGCGCCGGATGCTCCAGCGCCGATGATGAGGACGTAGACCGGTTCGTTCATGGTGTGGTCAGGGATTCAACAGTCGGCGTCTCGGCTTACAGTGCGTTGCCCTTTGCCATCGCCTCCATCGCCTGGTACGTCAGTACCTTGAACTGACCCGCGAGTGAGGTGCGATGGGGCAGACTTTGCACCATGAATATGCCGATCAAATTTTCCTTAGGGTCAATCCAGAAACGAGTGCCTGCAGCACCGCCCCAGTTGTATTCCCCATCGGATCCGGAGTCGCCGGTGAGGCCGGCATCTTTCACCACCGCAAAATCCAATCCGAAACCTGAACCCTGACGACCCATGCCCATGGCTACCGGTCCCAGATGATCCCGACTCATGAGTGCGACGGTGGTTGGCGAGAGAATGCGCACACCGTTCAGCTCACCACCATTGAGCATCATCTGGCAGAAACGCAGATAGTCATCGGCGGTGCCCACGAGGCCACCACCGCCACTTTCGAATGTCGCGCCCTTGAGATAACCACGATTCGCCATCTCCGGTGCAACCACGAGTTCAGTCGATGTGTTTGGCGTCAGCCATGCATTGGGTCCCCCTGGTGTACCCTTGGGCGAATAAAGCTGAGCGAACCGCTTTAATTTGTTGTTCGGCACGATAAAGCTTGTGTCTTTCATGCCGAGTGGCTTGAACAGACGCTTTTCCAGGAAATCGCTGAACTTCATGCCGGACAGCACTTCAACCAGGCGGCCCTGTACGTCGACGGACACCGAGTAGTGCCAGCGGGTACCAGGTTCGTATTGAAGCGGAATCTTGCCGAGCTTGGCGACAAAGTCCTGCAGGTTGGGATGATTCGACAGAAGCTCGGCCGCGCGATAGGCCTGGTCAACTTCAGTGTTGCCAAACACGCCGTAGGAGAAGCCGGCGGTGTGGGTCATGAGATCGCGAATCGTTGGCTGACGAGTCGGCGCACGCGTTTTGCCAGCCTTGGACGTGTCGCCTGCGCCGGTGGAACTGGACTGTGTGCCGTCACTGACTGCGGTTACGCCGCCGTCAGCGGTGGCGAGTGATACCTGCAGATTCGCAAGCTCCGGAATGTACTTGGCGACGGGCTCATTGAGCAGAAATTTGCCTTCTTCGTAGAGGATCATCAACGCGACGCCGGTGATCGGCTTCGTCATCGAATACAGGCGGTGAATGGTGTCCTCTTCCATGGGCAGCCGCTTTTCACGATCCCGCTGGCCCCAGGTTTCGTTATAGATGACATTGCCGTCACGGGCGATCACACCCTGGCCGCCAACCATGACGCCGTCTTTCACGGCACGTTCCATATACGTATCGATGCGTTCCAGCCGTTCGGCAGAAAAACCTTCGTCTGCCGGTTTGGCTGCGGGGAATTCCCGCGCCTGCAGGTGCAGGGCGGGGATCAGGGCAAGGGCTGCAATCAGGGTTGCGGTGCGGCGCAGGTGCATCAAAAACTCCGTTGTCGGTTCGCTGTCGTGCGGGCTCAGGACACCTTTTCCGAGCCATGTCGGCCCGTTACGCCGGCCACCATGTCGCGCTGGTCACCCGTCGCCTTTTTGGTCGGCTCGCGACCACGCGCGAAATTGAAGGGTTCAGTGTCGATATCGTCGAGGACGATTTCGCGATTCAGTACCCGGCGCTTCCAGTCCTGATGATTGGCCTCATCGGCGTGGAATTCCGGCATGACTTCCCTGGCGAACAGTTTGAGGCTGTCGCAGATGTCCTCGTGGGTGTTCTTGCCCGCCTGATTGAGCAGGATCACCTGATCGACATTGGCGTCGCGCAGTTCGCGCAGGCGCTGACGGATGGTCTCTGGGGAGCCGATCAGCTCGGAGCCGGAGCGGAACTGGCCTGCCGGGGTCTTTCGCCATTCCTGATAACGTTCCCAGAAGTTCACTTCACCCGGCTCGAACGGACCTTCCTGCCCATACAGCCGCAGTGCGAACTGGAAGAAGGTCCAGCCATCAGCCTTGCGCCAGGCTTCTTCATCAGTCTCCGCGCACATGAAACCGCCGACGACTGCAATATTGGGGTTGGTCTGGTAATCCGTGAGTTTTTCCAGGTGATTCAGGTAAGTGTTGTAATAGGCGTTCACCCAGGCGCGTGCCGAATTCAGATCGACAAACTTGAAACACAGAGCGCCCATGCCACGGTGAGCGGTGTACTTGATGGTGTCGAGTTGTGAACAAGCCACCCACAACGGCGGGTGCGGCTTCTGCAGTGGCTTGGGGACGACAGCCCGTTTCGGGAAGGAGAAATATTTTCCTTCGTATTCCCAGCCGTGGTTGTAGAACATCGGCAAGGTGCAGCGAACGGCGTCTTCCCAGACATCACGCTTGTCACGAAAGCGCAGGTTGAACGGATGCAGTTCGGTGACCGACGACCCTTCGCCCAGACCGAGATCGACACGGCCATCAGAAACCAGATCGAGTGTGGCGACTTTTTCCGCAACGCGGGCTGGGTGATTAGTTGTCAGCTGGATGATGCCGTGACCGAGGCGAATGTTCTTGGTGCGCTGACTGGCGGCAGCCAGAAATACTTCAGGTGCGGAGGAATGCGAGTATTCCTCCATGAAGTGGTGTTCTACCTCCCAGGCGTAGTCGAAACCCAGTTGGTCGGCGAGTTCGATCTGGTCCAGGGAGTTCTTGAACAGCTTGTGTTCGCTGAATTCATCCCAGTCACGTGGCAGTTGATGCTCGTAGAAAATCCCGAATTTCATAGGTGTCCCCTGATAGTCTCCCGGCGCTCCGGAGTTTGGCACAGGCCGGGCCGATGCGGCTAGAAGCGCCGTGGGAAACGTCCGGCATCACAAGGCATGCAGGGTCTCGAGAACCTGCGCCGGATGCGCCTCTGCCTTGGCGACTCGGGCCCAGTGCTTGATGACCTTGCCAGCTTCGTCGATCAACACGGTGGAACGAATCACCCCGGTGACCTTTTTTGCCCTTGAAGTCCTTCAGTGAGATCTTCTTTCCTTCGGCGTCTTCCAGCGTGAATGCCGAAGCAGCCTTGCCCTCGACGACCGCCATCAACTTTCTCCAGGTTCTGGGTGGTGGATGAATGGTCTGCAGGATCGCCGCAGATGTCTACCTTGACTGGCCGCCAGCGTCTGCCGATAGTGAGATGAACGATGGGGTAGACGAATCGCACGATACGCACGACAAAAGAGGGGCACGCCATGAGTTATGGATTTCCGGTCATTTCAGCGGATTCACACATCACCGAACATCCCGACACCTATTCCGCATTCATCGACAGCAAGTGGAAGGACAAGGCGCCGCGCATGGTGAATGCCGGGGTGAAAGGCGACCTCTTCATCATCGACGGCATGGATCGACCCATCGCCATGGGTCTGGTCGCGGCGGCCGGCAAGCTGCCGGAAGAAATCACAGAAACCGGCGTCACGTTTGCGGAGTTGCATCGTGGTGGATGGGATTCGACTGCACGGTTGCTGGATCAGGATCGGGATGGTGTCTCGGCAGAAATCATCTACCCGACGGTTGGCATGGTGCTGTGCAATCACAAGGACTTTGCCTACAAGGACGCCTGTTTTGCGGCGTATAACCGCTGGATTGCCGAGTACTGCGCGTATTCACCCACCCGCTTGCTCGGGTGCGGCCAGACTGCTGCGACTGACCCTGCCACCACGGTGGCCGATCTGCACGCCATGAAAAAGCTGGGCTTGCGTGGTGTCATGATGTCCGGTAATCCCGGTACAGAGGATTTCGATTCGGAAATCTGGAACCCGGTGTGGGAGGCGGCCATAGAACTCAATCTGCCTGTGTCCTTCCATATTCTGACGTCCCGTGGTGGCAGTGTGCGTGGCCCAAGACTCAACAGTTTCATGTCTATCATTCGTGGCAATCAAGACATCATGGGCACACTGATTTTTGGCGGTGTATTCGAACGCTACCCGGCGCTGAAGGTCTGCTGCGTCGAAGCCGATGCCGGCTGGGTGCCGCATTATCTGTATCGCATGGATCATGCGTACAACAGGCATCGCAACTGGCTCGGCAAAGGCACGAAACTGTCGCGGCAGCCGAGTGAGTACTTCAGCGATAACATCTACACCACCTTCCAGGATGACTGGGTAGCCTTCAAGTGCGCCAACGACATGAACTGGCTGCGCCTGATGTGGGCCAATGATTTTCCGCACAGCGATTCAACCTGGCCGTGGTCACAGGCCATGCTGGCTGAACAGACGAAGCACCTCACCGCCGAGCAGACGCGTGCGAT
>CAMDVY010000030.1 GCA_945878745.1 Klebsiella pneumoniae
TGAAGGGCACCCTGATCAACGTAGATCCGGACCCACAGGCCATCGCTTTTGATATGCCCGTCGAAGTGGTGTATGCAGATGCACTGGGTCGAAAGGATCGCGAAGGCAATTCCTACATTTCTTACTTCTTCCAACCCAAGAGCGCATGAGGAGACGAAAGTCATGAGTGATGCATACGTCGTTGGTGTAGATATGATCAAGTTCGGCCGTTTCCCGGACAAAACCGTACCGCAGATCGGCGCACAAGCCGCACTGCTGGCATTGGACGATTGCGGTCTGACGATCCATGACATGGAAGCGCTGTATTGCGGCAACCTCGGCCAGGCAAGTGGCATGGTTGGCCAACGAATCCTGCAGGAAATCGGCCAAACCGGAATTCCTGTCGTCAACGTCTCAAACGCCTGTGCAACCGGTGCAACGGCTTTTCGTGAGGGTTGGGCCGCGGTCAAGGCAGGTCTCTATGACCTGGTCCTGGCAGTCGGTGTAGAGCAGATGGGCAAGGGTCTGCTGGGTGGCGCAGGTGGTGGCAGCGGCATCTCCCGCGAAGGACTGCTTGGCTCCGGCACCATGCCATCGGTGTTCGCCGAGGCTGGACTCGAACACACCCGCAAATACGGCACCACCTTTGCACAGTTCGCCAAGGTCTCCGTCAAGAATCACCACCACAGCACCTTGAACCCGAAGGCGATGTATCAGATCGAAACGCCTCTGGAAGTGGTGATGAATGCGGAGATGATTTCTTATCCGAACACAAAGCTGATGTGTTCCGTCAATGTCGACGGGTCGGCGGCAGCAGTCATCTGCTCCGAGAAAAAAGCTCGCGAACTGGGCCTCATGAAACGCGCCGTCAAAATACGCGCCTCAGTACTGACCTCTGACCCCTGGCAAGAGCGCGACCTGGTCATGCCAGACGTCAACTCCTGCACACGGCTGGCGGCGAAAAAGGCTTATGAGATGGCCGGGCTTGGCGCCGATGATATTGACCTCGTTGAATTGCACGACTGTTTTGCGACTGCAGAAATCCTGCACTATGAAAATCTCGGTCTGTGTGGCCCCGGCGAAGCAGGTCGGATGATCGACGAAGGTCAGGTCGCTCTTGGCGGGCGTATCCCGGTGAATGTGTCGGGCGGCTTGCTGTCGAAAGGCCACCCGCTTGGCGCTACAGGAATCGCCAACATCTACGAAGTCACCACCCATCTGCGTGGTGAGGCCGGCAAGCGCCAGGTTGAAGGTGCTCGCATCGGCATGACCCACGTCATTGGCCTGGGCAGCGCCTGCGGCATCCACATCCTCGAAAAAGTTTGAACGGAGCTTGCAGGCATTGAAGACGCCGGGCACAGTCCCGGCGTTTTTTCATCTGCCGCCAAGTCACCATGAGAATCGGCATTGTTGGCGATACGCACAACAACCTGAAAAATGTCAGGCGAATCGTTGAGCTATTCAATGAATCTGGTGTTGATAGAGTCATCCACACCGGGGACATCTCCCAACCGAAGACACTGGATGCCCTCACCCATCTATCGATGCCGATGTACGGTGTCTGGGGCAACAACGATCTGGGAGAGCGACAGGCGCTGTCTGCACGCGCAGAACAGCTGGGATTCGTTTTCTGCGAACCACCCCTTGAGCTGATCTGGCACGAACGCTCGATCCTCGTGGTGCACGACCCGCTTGAGATGCATGGCGTGCTTGGCGATCACCATGAACTGGTCCTGCATGGACACACCCATCTGTATCGACAGGAGCAACATGGCCACCGCTTGATCTTTAACCCCGGCGAGTGCGCTGGTCACATGGCGGGGCACAACGCAGTGGGCATCGTTGACCTGGGAAACATGTCCGCCTCACTCATCAAGTTCTAAGGGAGGTCTGATCAGTAAGACCTTCCTTTGTGGTGCATGGATGCACCACCATTTTTCATGCGTGAAACGCGTGGCCTCTTTTTGCAGAGAGGAGGGAGGAACACGGAGTGTTCCGACCCCCACACTTCGCTTCAGCGAAGTGCTTGGAGTTACCTTGGAGTGGGTCAGGTTTCCTGAAGAGATCGCGACCAACGCAACCCGACAGCGATCGCAACTGGCAACCAGATCAGGAACCAGGTCGAACCAATCTTGTCGAGGAGCTCGTGGCCGTCCAGCATGTAGGCAGGTAACGCCGATCCGAGTATACCGAGCGCGAGTTTTGCGTCCGCGTCGTCGTAGGCAAGTAGTAACTCATGCAGCGTTCTCCATAACACCAGCAAGAACATCCCGAGCGCCACGAACCCGCCTTGGTACAACACCGACAAATAGAGGTTGTGAGGATGCAGGATGAGCGACTCGACGATTAGAAAGTTGTTATCGGTGCTGATGCCCAGACCAAACCAGGCGTGGCCATCGAAGATTCGAGTGATCGCCTGATCCCAGATCTCCGGCCGAAAACTGGTTCCTCGTGGTAACAACAATGCCTGCGTCGTCTCATTCGAAAATAGAAAGGTCAACGCAATTGCTGCGACCAGTCCGACCATGATGACACCGCTGCGGAACAGATCCCGCTCCCGAATCTTCTCGGCGACCAGCAAAACACTGAGACCAAGGGCATAACTCACCCAGGCATTGCGCGAGTCCGACGCATAGATTGCATACGTCGCAACGAGCATCGTCAACCCTGCGGGAATGCGCCACAGCCACGCGGACTCACGCAGCCAGACCTGCAACGCCATTATGGACACAAAGCCGTACACCAACGCAGCCACAACGTGAGTGTCTAATTGACCGAGTCCATTCAGACGATCACTTTCCTCCGGCGGCCACAACAGGTAGCTCGCGACTGCAGCAACGATTGCTCCACCGCCAACCAGCACCATGACACGGCGCAGCCAGAGCTGCACCTGTCCCCGCAACTGAACCAATGCCATACCGATGATGAATGCGCACACCAATACCGTTCGAACCAGGTTCGAACCAAAGTCCCGCCAGGTCCACGGCTCGGACCAGAACACCGACAACGACAGGTACAACAGCAGCACCACCACCAGAATGAAGAGTTCATTTCGCGCCAGATCAAGCCAGGTGCGATAACTCGCGAGGACCAGGATGGTGAGCAGGTAAGTGAAGAAACTCGCCGCGCTCTGCGAGGAAAGCAGCATTACAGACGCGAAACACGCCAGCAACAGCCAGCCAATGAGTTCTATGCGGTCACGAGGACGAAAGCTGAATTCAGGCATGCGATCTGACCTGCATGATCGTCGTCGAAGCTCCCGGATACGTAACTCCGCCGATTTGCACGACGGAGTATTCGATGTGGTGGGCCCACCAGGACTCGAACCTGGGACCAATGGATTCACTTGACCCTGATGTTTCCATCAGGAGCGGACTATCTCATCACCCGGCGACGAATCGCTGTGGGTGCGGGACGCTCTTGCCTGTTATCAAGGGTACTCGTTTGTCGAATTTCTCCAACAACAACCCTCAGGTAGTCTCTGCACCTTCCGGCGGTGTACCACCGGCTTGGCTCAGGATTGCCGTGTTGCCTTTCGACCACGACGGTTTCCCTGAATTCATCCCGTTCATCTCACGCCTTTCGATCGTGAGCGCACCATTTTGATGAGTCCACTGCTCTAACCAACTGAGCTATAGGCCCGAAACTCAATTCGCCGGCGCCAGGAGTGTGCGCGCCGGTTTGTTGCCCGCCCAGCCTAACAAAAGATCAACATATTTGCAGACTGGCGGGTCTCTTTCATCAACCATCAACGACGTCGACCGGACTCTGTCCATTCGTCGAGGAAGCTGCGCAGATGCTCCGAACGACTCGGGTGCCGCAACTTGCGCAGCGCCTTGGCTTCGATCTGGCGAATGCGTTCACGCGTCACGTCGAACTGCTTGCCGACCTCTTCCAGCGTGTGGTCGGTATTCATGTCGATGCCAAACCGCATGCGCAGGACCTTTGCTTCTCGCGCGGTGAGACCCGCGAGAACCTCCCGGGTTGCCTCACGAAGGCCTTCGCCAGTGGCCAGTTCTATCGGCGAACCGATGGTGCTGTCCTCGATGAAATCACCCAAATGAGAATCTTCATCGTCACCAATCGGCGTCTCCATGGAGATGGGCTCTTTGGCGATCTTGAGTACGCGCCGAACCTTGTCTTCGGGCATTTCCATGCGCTGACCAAGTTCTTCAGGCGTAGGTTCCCGTCCCATCTCCTGCAACATCTGTCGGCTGACCCGATTCAGTTTATTGATGGTCTCGATCATGTGTACCGGAATTCGGATCGTCCGCGCCTGGTCCGCAATCGAGCGTGTGATCGCTTGTCGAATCCACCAGGTGGCATACGTGGAGAACTTGTAACCTCGACGATATTCGAACTTGTCCACCGCCTTCATCAGGCCAATGTTGCCTTCCTGGATGAGATCAAGGAATTGCAGGCCACGATTGGTGTACTTCTTGGCGATGGAGATCACCAGACGCAGGTTGGCTTCCACCATGTCCTTCTTGGCGCGCCGTGCTTTCGCTTCGCCCATGGACATGTCGCGGTTGATGTCCTTGATCTGGGAGATCGACAACCCGGTGTCCTTGGTAACGGTCTTCAGACGCTTCTGAGCGCGCAGAATTTCTTCGCGGTACAACTCGATACGTGATGAATAGTCTTTTTTCGCCTTGGCGAGTTTGTTGATCCATGCAGCGCTGGTTTCGTTACCAATGTAGGCCCGACGAAACACTTCTCTCGGTACGCCCGCTTGCCGGACACACAACGTCATGATCGCGCGTTCGTATTTGCGCACCACCGCCAGCCCTTGTCGCGGCATGTCGACAATCTCGTCGAAATGACGTGGCACCAACTTGAAAGGAGAGAAATCGAGAGCCAGCTGCTTCATCTGCTCACGCGCAACCTTGCTTTCCGCACCCTGTTCCTTGATGACTTTCTGCGTTTTCGCCCATTGTTTCTTGAGAATGGTGAAGCGACGCTTGGCCTCAATCGGATCCGGACCTTTTTCGACTTCCTCTTCTTCCTCGCCTGGAATGGCAGCCTCTGCCAGTACTTCCGCCGGAATAACCTGAGCCGCTTCCGGCACATCGTCAGTTGGATCGAGATAACCGATCAGCAAGTCGCTCAGTTTGTTTTCTTCGCTGACTTCGCCATAAGTATTGAGCAACAGGTCCACGGTGCCCGGGTAATACGAAACCGCAGACAGCACATCGCGAATGCCTTCTTCGATTCGTTTCGCGATGATGATTTCACCCTGCCGGGTGAGCAGCTCCACCGTACCCATCTCGCGCATGTACATGCGAACGGGATCGGTGGTTCGTCCCGCTTCGGTTTCGACGGCCGCCAAGGCGGCAGCAGCCTCTTCTGCGGCTAATTCATCCGCAGTGTTTTCTTCTGACGTGAGCAGCTCATCGGCATCGGGGGCAACTTCATAGACCGTTATCCCCATGTCATTGATCATGCGGATGATGTCTTCTATCTGCTCCGGATCGGAAATGTCATCCGGTAGATGGTCGTTGACTTCGGCGTAGGTCAGGTAGCCCTGCTCTTTGCCTTTGGCGATCAACTCCTTCAATCGCGACTGCTGTGAACTGACTGTAGGATTACTCATGGCACCTCAGTTAGGTCGAAAAAATATATTTTTTTGAGAACAGAACGCACAGGCGCCCCCGAGACATGCCCTTTGGGCATACCTTGAAGGCGGGCGCGGTTGGAGCGTTTACCTGGCTTATGTGAATGCACTTCTCGATGGAAGGCTCTGCCTGAAGGTACTTGTGCCATGGCCCGGCGCAGCCCGGCATTGTAGTCATCCCGACATTCCACAAGCAAGGCAGGCGCACAAATTGCGCCTGATTTGGCAATAAATCAGGCGCCAGCCGGTCCAACTTTCACGCCGGCTCCTCTGGAAGGTCGGATTTCGTGCCAGTCTGGCGGCGCGATTTGACCAGCTCACTGAGATACTCGCGGTTTGGATCCGCCTGCATCGACACCAGAATGGCACGACGTTCGCCGCGTCGACCCAGCTCAGTCAACCGCTTTAGCCCCTCGCGAAACTCATTCGCGATCAGCCGTTCATCATTTTCGACGACCAACGGTTGTGACGCGAGACGAATGAGGTTTTCGTAGTCCGGCTGCCCGGCTCTCATCGCCAGCAATTCATCAGTCATCGCATCCGGATTGTCACGGGCATACCTGAGCATCACCAGCATGGTGTCGCTACCCACTTCGGTCGGCAGGTCCTCATCCATGACGCCCAATGCAACTTGTGGATAACGCAGCAGGATTGCCAGCAATCGCTCCTCCAATCGGGACTGCGAGGGACGCCGTGCACTGACGCGCTCCGGGGCAGGGCGCTGGGGAAGTGCTGACACTGTCGAGTGCGAGCCCGTCAGGCGCGACAGGTGCTCCAACATCATCTGCCTGAGGATGCCTTCCTGCACTTTTTCAATCTGTGGCATGGCCAATCCTGCCAGCCTCGCCCGATCATCGATGCTTGCGAGATTCAAACCCTGACTCAGCGTGGAAAAGAGATACTCAACTACCGGTGAGGCGCCCTGCAGTTGTCGAAGGAACGCATCCTTGCCGTTCTTGCGGACAAAGCTGTCTGGATCTTCTGTATCGGGCAGAAAGACAAACTGCAGCCTTTTGCCGTCTGTGATGACCGGCAGGGATGCTTCCAGGGCTCGCCACGCCGCCTGGCGCCCCGCCCGATCGCCATCGAAACAGCAGACAACTTCATCCACGGACCGGAAGAGCTTGCGCATCTGCTCGGTCGAGATGGCAGTACCAAGCGCGGCAACACAGTAAGGAATGCCTGCCTGAGCCATGGACACCACATCAAGATATCCCTCGACAACGATCAAACGCTCGAGTTTGCGGACGCTCTTGCGCGCTTCGTATAAACCGTAGAGTTCCTGACCTTTGTGGAAAATCGGTGTTTCGGGTGAATTCAGGTACTTGGGGCCATCTGCGGCGCCAATGATCCGACCACCAAATCCGACCACTCGACCACGTGTATCACGAATCGGAAACATGATCCGTTCGCGGAACTTGTCGTAGACGCGGCCATTGTCATTGCGGGTGAGCAATCCGAGTTCAAGCAGCTGTGTTTCCGGAACATCAGCCAGCGCGGTCGCGATGGAATTCCAGCCGGGTGGTGCAAACCCGATGCAGAAGTCACGCGCAGTGATGCCGGCAACACCACGTGCCTTGAGATAGTCGATCGCCACCGAGTGATCTTTCAGAGCGCTGCGAAAGAACTGA
This sequence comes from Klebsiella pneumoniae, assembly GCA_945878745.1. Taxonomy (GTDB): domain Bacteria; phylum Pseudomonadota; class Gammaproteobacteria; order Pseudomonadales; family Azotimanducaceae; genus SYFY01. Next base: position 7,225 of record CAMDVY010000030.1, read on the forward strand.
TCGGCCTTATCCATCACAGCATAGAGATGACCATCGCTTCTCTCTGGTGCAGTGTTTGCGTTTTCTCGTGGTACCGGGACGCCAACGATCGCAGCCAATGCCTCCACAGCGGGCACAAACTCCAGGCGGTCGTATTCCATCAGAAACGACAGGACTGATCCGCTGATGCCACAGCCGAAGCAGTGAAACATCTGCTTTTGTTGACTGACGGTGAAGGACGGCGTCTTTTCTTCATGGAAAGGACAGCAGGCCTTGTAATCCTTGCCTGCTTTCTTCAGTCGAACACGACGATCTATCAGGTCGACGATGTCGACCCGAGCAATCAGATCATTGATAAACGATTGGGGGATACGCCCGGCCATGGCTCAAGCCTACACCACAGCCGGATCGTCGGCAGCGGGCGCGGAAAGAACGCGCCCTGGATTATTTGCGTGGCAGACTCCTAGCCTGGCTTGACACGACCGTAGACGTCATCAAACCGGACAATGTCGTCCTCACCAAGATAAGCACCCACTTGTACCTCAATCATCTCCAGATCGAGTTTGCCTGGGTTGGTAAGCCGGTGTTTGGCGCCGATGGGAATGTAGGTACTTTCGTTCTCGACCAACATGAAGGTTCGTTCTTCACAGACGACTTCCGCCGTGCCGCGTACCACGATCCAGTGTTCTGCCCGATGGTGGTGTTTTTGCAAGGACAGGCTCGCACCTGGTTTTACCCGGATGCGTTTCACTTGATAACGCTGCCCATATTCGACTGTCTCGTAACTGCCCCACGGTCGGAACACTTCGCTGTGCACGACGTGCTCCTTCCGGTTCCGCTTCTTGAGGTCTGCAACGATTGTCTTGACGTCTTGAACACGATCCTTGGAGGAAATCAAAAGTGCATCCGGAGTATCAACCACGACCAGATCGGAAACACCGATCGTCGTGACGAGCCGATCCTGCGACAGTACGTAAGAATTAGTGGTATCCAGTGCGACGACATCGCCCTGGAGACAGTTGCCGTCCGCGTCCCGCGGCGACTCATCCCATATCGCTGACCAGGAGCCAACATCGTTCCAGCGAAATGACACCGGGACGACCTGCGCCTTGCTGGTCTCTTCCATCACCGCGTAGTCGATGGACTCACTCGGCGAATCCAGGAATGCCTTGCCGGGCCGGAAAAAGTCGAGGTCTGGCTGACCCGTCGCAAAGGCACTACTCACCGCTGCTGCAATCGCTGGACGCAATCGCTGGAGTTCGTCGAGATAACTCTGCGCATGGAGCACAAACATCCCGCTGTTCCACAGGTAGTCACCAGTGGCCAGGTAGGATTCGGCCAGTTCCCGGACCGGCTTTTCCTTGAAAGAACGCACGGCCTGAGCGCCGCTCAACGCAGGTGCATATTGAATGTACCCGTACCCGGTTTCAGCACGATCCGGGCGCACACCGAAGGTTACGAACTGCCCACCTGCGGCAGCAGCCACCGCGAGTCGCACCGCTTCGGCGAATGCTTCGTCCCCGGCGACGAGATGGTCTGATGGAAGGAACAGCAACAGGGCGTTTGGGTCTTCCTGAACGGCTCGGTGCGCCGCCAGCGCGATCGCGGGAGCGGTGTTCCGACCGGCCTGTTCCAGCATCAATGACAAACACGTCACGCCTGCCCCACGGCATTGTTCCGCCACGAGAAAGCGGTGGTCTTCATTGCAAACCACGATCGGCAGTTCCGCCGTGACCGCTTTGGCCCTCAACAAAGTGTTTTGCAACAATGACTTATCGCCAAACAGGGCATGAAACTGTTTGGGAAACAGCTCTCGTGATAACGGCCAAAGGCGCGTACCAGCACCACCCGCCAGAATCAGTGGGAACAATCTGGACATCAGGGACTCCGGGGAAACTCGAAGGCAAAGTGTATCGAGTCGGTGCGCAGAAAAACGTATAGAAGTGCTCTGAATGGTAACCATGCGACTTTCTCAGCCGCCTCTATTCACCCGCCTATTTACCCGCCTTTCTCATCCAGTAAGGGCTTTCTTGACGAGCGCGCTGACCTTGCCCATATCCGCTCGCCCTTCTATGAGTGGCTTCAGTCCTGCCATGACCTTGCCCATGCTCTGCATGCCACCCTCAACTCCCGTGACCGCCTTGGCCACCAGAACTTCCAGTTCCGATTCAGAGAGGGGTTGTGGCATGAACGACGTGATCACGTCGATCTCGTATTGCTCGACGGCAGCCAATTCATCTCGCCCAGCCTGTTTGTACTGGGTAATTGAATCATTGCGCTGCTTGACCATGCGCGAAAGCACAGACACCACTGCCGCGTCATCAAGCGTGATGCGTTTGTCGATTTCGACCCTGCGCACCTCGGAAGTGATCAGCCGCAGAGCGGCCACGCGATCACGATCACGAGCTTTCATCGAAAGCTTGGTGGCTTCGCCAATCTGCTCAAAGAGTGTCGGCATCATGCATCCAGTCAATCATCCGGGCGCTATGGGAACGGCGTGTCCTGTCGCGAATCTCTCCGGTGAGCGATCGATACAAGCTTGCATCGATTCACCCCGCGAAAAATCGGTACTGTCAAAAATCAGTACAGTCGCTCGAAACGACGGGTTTCCCGTTGCAGCTTTTTCTGGTGACGTTTGACGGCAGCAGCAGCCTTGCGCTTGCGCACGGTGGTCGGCTTTTCGTAAAACTCGCGACGACGTACTTCTGACAGCACACCGGCTTTTTCGCAGGACCGCTTGAAACGTCGCAGGGCGACATCGAACGGCTCGTTTTCCTTGACTCGAACGTGGGGCATAAAAGCCTTAAGCTTGGTAAAAAAGGCGGTGGATTCTATCCACTGCTCCATCAGGTTGCAAAACTGGCGTGAGTTCAACTCCGAAATTCCAGATGTACATCCTCGGAATCGAAACTTCGTGCGACGAAACCGGGGTTGCAATCTACCACCCCGAGCGTGGTCTGGTCGCTGAAAAACTACACAGTCAGGTGGATTTACACGCGGCTTATGGCGGAGTGGTGCCAGAACTCGCCAGCCGTGACCATGTGAGCCGGTTATTGCCACTGGTTCGAGAAGCAGCCGAAGAGGCCGGGTTATCTCTTTCTGATCTTGCAGCCGTAGCTTACACGGCCGGTCCGGGGCTTCTTGGTGCACTGCTGGTGGGCGCGACTTTCGGGCGAACCCTGGCCTGGGGGCTCCAGATTCCGGCAATCGCCGTGCATCACATGGAAGCACACCTGCTCGCACCGCTGCTCGGCGACCATCGCCCGACGTTTCCATTTGTCGCACTCCTGGTATCCGGCGGCCACACCCAGCTGGTTTTGGTCCGCGCAGTAGGTGATTACACCCTGCTCGGTGAGTCGGTCGATGACGCCGCAGGGGAAGCTTTCGACAAGACCGCCAAACTGCTCGGCCTGGGTTATCCCGGTGGACCTAAACTGGCAGTCTGCGCGCTTGGCGGGACCCCCAAACGATTCAACTTTCCGCGCCCCATGACTGATCGCCCGGGTCTCGACTTCAGCTTCAGCGGCCTCAAGACACATGCTTTGACCACCATCAGGCGACTCGAGCCGCTCACTAATCAGGACCGCGCCGACATCGCACTCGCTTTCGAGGACGCCGTGGTCGATACCTTGTTGATCAAATGTCGTCGCGCCGTTGCCACCGCGGGTGTTCAGGACCTTGTCATGGCCGGTGGGGTCGCGGCCAATCACAAGCTGCGCCAGCGAATGCAGGAGCTTGATCCCGTCCGGATTCATTACCCTGCACTAAACCTGTGTACCGACAACGGTGGGATGATCGCCTATGCAGGTTATCTTCGTTATATCCGCGGTGAGCGGGCCGGTCTTGCCATCGATACCAAAGCACGCTGGCCAATCACCGATCTCACCCGGCCGTCCTGATGCATGACCTGATACTCATCAAAGGCCTGCGTTTCGACTGCATCGTCGGCATCAACCCAGACGAGCGAATCAATCTTCAGCCCGTGCAACTGGACCTGGAAATCGGCACAGATATCAGCAGTGCCGCGGCAACCGAAGATATTCGCGCCACCGTGGACTATGGTGAGATCGCCATCGCCGTCGAGGCGTTCGTCAAGACCCGCCAGTTTCTACTACTCGAGACACTTGCCGAGCAAACGACGGTTATGATCCTTGATCGCTGGTTGGTCAGCTCTGTCAGACTCACGATACTGAAACCCCGCGCAATTCCAAACGCTGACGCTGCAGGGATCTCCATCTATCGCTGCCGTTGAGCCTGTACCAGGAGTTCGGTTCTCGCCTCGCGAATTGCCACGCCGAGTGCTGGTCCAGACAAGTCAGCAAACGAACTCGCCTTGATGTCCCGCATGGCGGTTACGAGATCTCGCACGGCCGACAGATTGATCCCGTAGCGACGTTCATGAAAGGCCAGTATGTCTTCCGCAATACCGGGTTCATGAAACGCGCGAATTCGTTCGAGCACCTGCAACGTCTGGCTCGCATCAGCGGTCTGCCACTGCGGGATAACATCTCTCGACAGATGTACCCGGACAACAAAATCGCAAATCAGATTCGGGACTCGGACTCTCGAACAAAGGTTTTTTATGTCGCCTTGCGTAAACCCTTCACACCAGACTGCGAGTAGCTCCTCACCATGAAGTGTGAGGCCCGGATCGCGAGGCAAAGATCGTTGCCACTCAACAAAGAACGGCACCAGTGCTCCGGCCTCCTGTAGCACGTCGAGAAATCGATATGGTGCGGGCGCGTACAGCACCTTGTGCAATTCCTGCCAAACCCGCTCTGCAGGCAACTCGTCCAGACGGTGTTCGCACACCATTGTCTGCATCAATTGCATGGTCTCGCCGCTGACCTGAAATCCCGGCAACTGCGCCGCAAAGCGGGCGACTCGCAAGACACGCAGTGGATCTTCCTCAAAAGCTGGCGAGACGGCCCTTAACATTCTCCTTTCAAGATCGGCTCTGCCGCCCCAAGGATCGACAAGATTGCCAGCCTCATCCATCGCCATGGCATTGATCGTCAGATCACGCCGTTGAAGATCTTGTTCCAGCGAGACATCGGACGCCGAATTCGTTGCAAAACCCTTATGACCAACGCCAGTGCGTCGCTCAGTTCTGGCCAGGGCAAACTCTTCTCGAGTTTGCGGATGCAGAAAGACGGGAAAATCCGCACCGACCTGCTGGTAACCCGCGGCCTGCAGTTCTTTGGCGGTGCCGCCAACAACTACCCAATCGCGGTCCTGCACGGGCCTGCCAAGCAGTTGATCGCGAACAGCGCCGCCGACGAGAAAGATTTTCATGGCAGCGAATTGTACGCCGTGGTCACCGTGACCATAGCGTCCGGTAGTCGCTAATCGAATCTTCGTGATCCATCACCGTTGCCTGGACGCAACCGAACGGCGCTCACCGGTACGAAGATTGATGGCGGTCAGCTCCCGCCCCCACACACAACCCGTATCTGTTGCCAGAATACTCGGATGGTTGGTGATGCATTGTATAGACGCCCAATGGCCAAACACCACCCTTTCAGCGGGGTGGCGTTCCGCAAAAATATCAAACCAGGGCCGCAAATGAGCCGGTGCTTCGAGCAGTTCTTCCTTGTGCAAGAAGTCGAGCGTATCACCAGGGTCCAGAAACCTCATTCGCGTGCAACAATTCGTGATGAAACGAAGACGGGGCATACCTGTCAGGGTTTCTTCCCAGCAATCGGGCTCGTTGCCATAGAGCGCACGCAGATAATCGACAT
>CAMDVY010000031.1 GCA_945878745.1 Klebsiella pneumoniae
TACAAATCACGACTCGTGGCCAATACCGACTGCCGAAAGTTTGACGACGTCTTGAGGATTGTTATTGCCGGCTGTGGCGAGCAGCGCACCCGTTTGCGCGCTCGACTCGAAGCACTGCGCGAGGCCGGGCGTATTGCCTTTGGCATGCATGCCTCGGGCAATGCCCTGATCACTTGCATCATTAGGGATTACTCTTTCGATCATGTGCATTTTCTCGATGGTTCAAGTGGCGGGTATGCTGCGGCCTCCATCGAATTGAAGGCACAACTTCAGGCGCATGAATCGCAGTTGGTCCATGCGGAAGCAGGAACGGGTGAAGCACTTCGAGAAAGACTCATGGACATCGCCAGGCGCAATCGTCGCGCTGATGCCAAAGTTGGTGTTGAAGATGTGGGTGTTGTAGAAGCAGGCGTGGGAGCGTCGCTGACGAACACCCTTGTCCAGCCGCAACACCCGATGTTCCAGGGCGAATCACGTGACGCGATGTTCCCACACCAGCCCCCCCATTGATGATGTTGTGTGCGTGTTCCTCGGCGATTCCCCGAGTGAGTCTTGATTCGACACTAACCTTGATTCGACAATAGTCGGTAGCGTTTCAGACACGCCACCGATCGCAACGTCGGGCAGCGCTCTCCACTACATCAGTACTACAGCGGTGGTCTCATTGTGGGAACGGTCTCTGACCGCGATCTTTGATGATCTCAACAATTACGATCGGAGACCGCTTACAAAAGATCTCCCCTCTGTTGTGGAGGGAGATCGACGTCTCCAATCCCAGATTCAGAGAAAACGAAGTTGGACGTTCTGCTTCAATGCGGTTGATGGCATAGAATTGCGGTGCCGACATCCGTTACCGGTGGTTTCCGAGCCTGGTTTGAGGATCAGGTGGTAGCTGATTACAGCGGATGCGGTGTGGGATTTTCCGACCCGGACATTTTAAGGCGCATGACTTCCTCGAATCTCGACATCGACAGGTACACCCCGGAGCGCGCTCGGCACTACGAAGCGCATCATCGAAAGAGTCTGCGTACCACGCTGACCACGTGGCGCGAACGATCACTGCTGGCGCGAGCGCTGAAAATTTCGGGGAACCCGAAGCGTGTTATCGACCTGCCCTGCGGCACTGGCCGATTCTGGCCGGCGTTCGAGGCAGCGGGCGTGAAAGAGCTGCTGGCGGCTGATAACAGTGAGGGCATGCTGGGTCTTGCCTCCGCCATGCAGCAGACGGTATCCATTCCGGTTACCGTGTTCAAGACGTCGGTATTCGCCATCGATCTGCCGGATGCGGTGGTCGAAGTCATGGCTTGCATGCGGTTTTTTCATCACCTGGCGCGCAGTGAGGATCGACTGAAGGCGCTAGCCGAGGTCCGTCGGGTTATCTCGGGCTATGCAGTAATTTCCCTTTGGACCAATGGTTGCCTGCAGTCGATGTTGCGTTCGAGGCGCAAGCTGAAGGGCGAGCGCACCGAAGGCTACGGCAAGCGAACGTGTATTGATGGCGCGACTTTCGAGCAGGAAATCGTCGTTGCAGGGTTTGTGATCGCCGGACAATGGCGCCTCTGGCCGGGTTTATCGATGTGGACCTTCTACCTGCTGCGCAAGGTATGATCGAGGCGGTCAAACCGGCTAATGAACGCGGGGATGGCCGAAGCTGGGTTTATCGCTCCATCGACCCTGCTGACACACTGGGCCATTGCCGCGAGGCCTATATAAAAGTGCAGACGGGGTATACCTGTCGCACACTCTGGTCTCTGGGTCGAAAGATTCCAACCCTGATGCGAGAGTATCGGGCGCTCAAACGCTTGAGCGCGATTGGCGTGTCTGTGCCCGAAGTGCTGGATTTCCATGCTGAAGCAGACAACGCACGACTGGTGATGACGGGTGTGGCCGACGCGATGCCGATCAATCAAGCTCTTGAAACGTTTCCTGCTCATGCCGAGGACATACTTTGCCATGCCGCCACGTTGATCCGTAACATGCATGCACACGGGTGGAATCATGGCGCGCTCTACCCGGAACACATTCTTGTGAGCCCAGCGCCGGATTGCTCAATCACCTTGATCGATGTCGAAAAGGCCGATAAGAGTCCATGGCACGCACATGATCTGGATCGACTGCTTCGATATCTGCACTTTCAGTCACCGGACCTCGCCCGCTGGTTTACGTTCTGTTACGAGGCAGAAGTGGTTGATACCTCAGGTGCTGGCGCGAATGAACAAAATGGGCGGTAGCTGATTTGAATCGAGTAACGCGTTACATCAACCGGGAGCTGCTTGCAGTCTTTTTTCTGACGTTTGTTGTCTTTGTCGTGGTGGCGGCCAGTGGCCGTTTCAGTTTTTACCTGCAACAAGTCATTGATGGGCGATTCGCACCGGACGTGCTCTTTACCGTCGTCGGTCTGAAGTTGCCTGAGTACTGTCAGTTTCTGTTACCCGTTTCGTTTTTCATCGCCACGATGCTGACCATCGGCAGGCTACAATCGGACAATGAGTACGTGGTGCTGCAGTACGCAGGTATGACTCCGCGACGATTGTTGGCGAGTCTCGCTCCACCTATGCTGGTGATCACTCTGCTGGTTGGAGATCTGGCTATGTTCGTCACTCCTATGGCCGGCAGGGCGTTATCCGCATTGATTCTGGAGCAGGATCGTCAGGGTTAATTCCTGAATGTATTTCCTGGCGTTTTCAGCGCCAGTGCCGACGATTCAACGGTGCTGTATGCGCAGGATACCAGTGAGGATCGTGCTGAACTGCAGGATGTCTTCATCTTCGAACAACTGGATGATGACCAGCAATCGACGACCTGGTCGAGCACGGGTCGACAACAAATGGATGAAGGGACTAACGCGCGTTTTCTGGTGCTCGGTAATGGGGTTCGTTATGAAGGACAGCCCGGGAATGCAGACTATCGCAAGATCGAATTCGCAAAGCTTTTCAGACGACTTCCTGAGGTCTCGGAGGATGAAGATAACGATCGTCTGTCAACTTTCCCGATCGATCAGCTGCCCGACAGTCTCATGGGTCGAATTGAATGGCAGTGGCGCCTGGCGCCACCGGTGTTCACGCTGATTGCAGCTCTGCTGGCCTTTGGACTGGCACGGGTGCCGCCAAGATCCGAACGATTTCGCAAGATCGCACCCGGATTACTGATGCTGGCGATCTATTACCAATCGCTGATTGTGGTGCGTCGTTCGATGGTGACAGGAGATTGGCCGGAGGTCTTCGGGTTGTGGCCCATTCATGCAGCGTTCTTTGTCATTGCGGCGGTGTTGATCAGTCGCCTCAGCTATCCTGCACGTTGAGTGGGTCCCTGGTTTTCAGATTCAGTGAAAACTCTGATTCCGGCTGCCTTCTATAAGGCACAGACTGAAGGTGCACTTGCAGCTGACTGCAGTGACAGCCCACAGCAGTAGGCCACTCACCGGGAACTTCGGTGGGCTATGAACAAGAAGGCAGACATGAGTCGCTCAACACATTCGGAGATCCACAAGGTCCATCGCATCGGTTGGCTGCGAGCAGCGGTGCTGGGAGCCAACGATGGAATCGTCTCGACGGCGAGTCTGTTGGTTGGCGTGGCAGCTGCCGGCTCAGCTCGCCCGGAAATTCTGATTGCCGGTCTGGCCGGGCTCATTGCCGGCGCCATGTCCATGGCGGCAGGAGAGTATGTCTCGGTGAGCTCACAGACGGATGCCGAGGCTGCTGACACGGAACGTGAAAGGCGTGAGCTTGAAGAAAGTCCCGAGTCGGAGCTGAACGAGCTGACCGGCATCTACGTCGCACGAGGTCTGGATGAGAATCTGGCGCGCCAGGTTGCCGTGCAGTTGACGCGGAGCGATGCGCTCGGTACACATCGGCGCGATGAACTGGGAATTTCCGGAACCGTGACGGCTCGCCCGGTGCAAGCCGCTCTGGTCTCGGCACTGACCTTTGCCTGCGGAGCTGCGTTGCCGCTGGGCGTCGCCGCCATAGCGCCTGAGTCGGGCATCACCACGTGGGTCGTACTGACGTCGCTGGTTGCACTGTCGATCCTCGGCGCAGGCGGCGCGTCGACAGGTGGTGCTGGCCCGGTGCGTGGGGCGGTCCGTGTCCTGTTCTGGGGTGCTCTGGCGATGGCGATCACCGCGGCCGTGGGTACGGTCTTTGGTGTTGCGATGGGTTGACGTTGATCCGCCGGGCTGCCGGACTGGCCTTGGTCCCCGAATTGCGTGGATACTTGCCCGTTGAGTAGAAAACCAATCGGGGAAGGGAATGAGTCTTGCGGGGAAACGCGCGCTGATTACTGGCGCAGGTTCGGGTATCGGTCGTGCCAGCGCGATGCGCTTTCATCAGGGCGGCGCGGCCATCATGTGTGCGGATATCGATCTCGCGGCTGCGGAAGATGTGGCCAATCACATCGGGCAGTTGGGTGGTCGTGCCGAGGCCATTCGTGTGGACGTTGCCGATCGGGAGGCGGTCCAGCGTGCGCTGCAAGGTACCGTTGATGCCTTTGGCGGCCTCGATGTGCTGTTCAACAACGCCGGTGTCGGTTCCGGTCCTGGCTGGGAAGCCACCATCCGCATCAACCTCGAAGGTGTCTATAACGGACTGTATTACGGCGCCGAGATGATGGCCGAGCGAGGTGGTGGCTCCATCATCAACACGGCGTCGATCCTGGGCATGGTGGGCATGGCTCCGTTCCCGGGCGAGCCGCTCGTTCCCCGTGATTACGGCATGGGCGCTTATGCCGCAAGCAAAGGTGCTGTGGTCCAATTGACCCGGCAGTTTGCGGTGAGTTATGGCTCGCGCGGCGTGCGTGTGAATGCCATTGCGCCGGGATTCATCGTGACGCCGATGACGGCTATGTTCAGGGAGGTTCCGGAAGTGGATCAATTCCTGATTTCCCTGCACCCCATGGGACGGCTGGGCCAGCCGGAGGAAATTGCGGCTGCTGCAGCGTTCCTGGCCAGCGACGAGGCATCCTTCATCAACGGCGTGATCCTGCCGGTGGATGGCGGATATACTGCGCGCTGAACGGCGTTTCCGACACGACAGAGTTACACGACAGAGTTACACGACAGAGTCACACAACAGAGGACGGGGGAATCATGGCACTGCAGAACATCAATCCGATCAATGACCAGCTGGCCGACATCATCATTCGCGCGGATGAGCCCTGGATCGAAACCGAACCCGGCAAGGCCTGGATGAAGGTCCTGTGGACCGGCGCTGAAACCGGTCGTTGGGTGGCGCTGTTTCGCTGGAACAAGGGTTATACCGCGGCACCCCACAAACATCTGTCGGATGCCCATACCTATGTGCTCAAGGGCAAGTTGCAGGTGCGCGACGGCATTCTCAATGCCGGCGACTATGACTACGAACCCAACGGCGTGCTGCACGGTGCAACGATTGCACTGGAAGACACCGAATATCTGTTCGTCTGTGAAGGTCCGGTGATTTTCTTCAGTGAAGACGGCCTGACCAACTACCTGAGCTGGGAAGAACTGGCGCGTATGCGGGATGCTGCCAAGGCCGGACAGAAGGCCTCCATGGGTATCAGCGTTACCGCCGGTGTGTCTGCTGGCTGATGGCTACGCAAGCCGATATCGCACCAATCCGGCCAGGCGAAGAACTCGACTGGCCAGCGATTGATCACTACGTGCGTGCACATGTTGATGACATCACCGGGAAGCTGGAAGTGCTCCAGTTTCCTGGTGGCAGCGCGAATCTGACTTATCTGCTCCAGTACGGCAATCAGGAACTCGTGCTCCGTCGGCCGCCATTTGGCGTGATCGCGCCGGGCGCACATGACATGAAGCGAGAGTTCAAGGTGTTGTCGCGGCTGTGGAAACATACACGATTGGCACCGCGGGCCTATGCATTCTGTGATGACAAATCCGTGTGTGGCGCCGACTTCTTTGTCATGGAGCGCCGTACAGGCGTTGTTGTGCGCGGCGAGATGCCAGCCGAACTCAAGCGCCATGCCAATGTCGGCAGACGAATCGGCTTTGCCGTAGTGGATGCCATGGCTGAACTGCACAGTCTGGATCCGGTGGTGTGCGATCTCGCAGACCTGGGCAAACCCGCAGGCTTTGCTGCCCGCCAGGTCGCTGGGTGGCACAAACGCTGGGATCTGGTGCGACCGGCAAACGATGATGGTTTGATGGATCGCATCGCCGAACGACTGGTGGCGCAGGTTCCGACAAGCGAGCGCACCGCCTTTGTCCACAATGATCTCAAGCCCGACAACGTTCAATTCGACCCGGATGATCCGGATCGCGCGAAGTCGATCTTCGATTGGGACATGACGACGCTGGGCGATCCGATGATCGATCTCGGCACCCTCATCCAGTATTGGCCGGATGCAACCGATCCCGAGTTTGCCAACATGACCAGTCAGCCCGGTATGCTCGAGATGGGATTGCCGTCGCGACAGGAAGTGGCCGAACGGTACGCGCGCATGGCGGGTCTCTCTCTCGACTCGCTGCCGTGGTGGATCAGTTTTGCCTACTGGAAGACGGCTGTTGTGGTTACCCAGCTCCACACACGTTACCTGCGCGGGGAGAGCAAGGACCCGCGCATGCTGACCATCGGCGAGCGTGCGCCGCTGCTGGCCAGCAAGGCTGACAGGACGCTGGCGGCGGCGGGGTTCTGAACGCCCTGCCCGAGTCTGTCGGGCTATCGCCACGTCTTCTTATGAGAGTGGGCGGTTCGGCAGTGAGTGTGTATTGTCAGGCTATTCCCGCCAACCGGAGTCTGACATGGCCAAACCCTTCCCCAATCATCCGCAATTGCGAGGCAACTACGCGCCACTCGGCATGGAGTGTGATGCGCCTGATCTCGTGATTGAAGGTGAGATACCGCGCGACATCGCCGGCACTTTCTTTCGGAATGGCCCTGATCCTCAATATGCACCGCGTGGTGGCCACCACTGGTTTGCTGGTGATGGGATGATTCACGCGTTCGCGATCGACAATGGCCGTGTCGCTTATCGAAACCGTTGGGTGCGCACACCTAAGTGGGAGTGGGAGCACGACGCCGGCGAAGCGTTGTTCGACCCCTTCAACCCATTCAATAGTGATCCGCGTGTGCAGGGCAAGGACTCGACGGTCGCCAACACCAACATCGTCTGGCACGGCGGTAAGCTGCTGGCGCTTGAAGAAGCCCATGCGCCGTTCGAGATCGATCCGGTGACACTCGCTTCGAAAGGCGATCATACCTTTGGTGGCAAGCTCGCAGGTCCGATGACAGCCCATCCCAAGGTAGACCCGGAAACCGGTGAGATGATGTTTTTTGGGTATTCCACGACGGGCCCGTTTTCTGCGGGCATGTCGTATCACGTGGTCAACCGGAGCGGCGAACTCACCGAATCCCAGACGTTCGAGGCGCCTTACGCCAGCATGGTGCATGACTTCATCACCACATCGAAGCATGTGCTTTTTCCCATCTTCCCTCTGACAGGCAGCATGCAGCGCGCGATGAACAGACAGCCCGCTTATGCCTGGGAGCCTGACAAAGGTACGCACATTGGCATCATGCCGCGTGGTGGCAAGGTCAGCGATATGCGGTGGTTCAAGGGAGAAGCATGTTATGTCTTTCATCCGATGAACGCGTGGACAGAAGGCGACAAGGTCATCGCCGATGTCATGAAGTTCGAAGCCGCACCGTTGTTCCCCAATCCGGATGGAACGCCCGGTGACCCGGACAAATCCCAGGCCAGGCTGTTTCGCTGGACCTTTGATCTGGCGGGAAACTCCGACGACTTCAAGGAAGAACAACTGGACGATCTGGTTGGCGAGTTTCCCCGGCTGGATGAACGCAGGACGGGGCTGCGCAATCGTTTCGGTGTCATCGCTGGCAATGTTTCGAGAGAGAAGGGTGATGGTGGTGGCATGAACACCATCGCCTGGTATGACCTGCAGAAGAAGACGCGACAGCTGCATCGCTTCGGGCCACAGGATGGTACCTCGGAGCCAGTCTTTGTGCCTCGCAGTTCGGCAGCTGTAGAGGGCGATGGTTATCTGATGTCGGTGGTGTACAGGGCTGAGGAAAAACGCAGCGACCTGGTGATTATCGACACGCAGGACATCGAAGGGGCGCCGATTGCAGTAGCCAAACTGCCGCATCGCATTCCGTTTGGCTTTCATGGGAACTGGAAAGCCGCGACGTAAGCTGGCGATCCATGGGCTGGATTCGGGTCGGCCCGCGTGGAAGGTCAGCTTCCGTTCGCGCTCGGGAGAGCGCTCCTACAATGTTTTTCAGGGTCGGCATCCTGTAGGAGCTGTCTTCTGACTGTCGATGTTTGGGTCATCGAAGATCGCGATCAGGAGATCGCTCCTACCAAGTTGACGTGGTTCGGTTGACACCCCACCATCCCGGCAGGGGACAACAAGCACAAAGGGTGGGGAGTCATATGCACGATGGGCAATCGCAGTCAGCCAAGCCGCTCGAACGTCAACCGATCTTCTGGTTTTACGGCTCCGCATCCATCGCCTACGGCATCAAGGACAATGCCTTCAGCTACCTGCTGCTGATCTTCGCCAATCAGGTACTGGGCGTTCCTGGCTATCTCGCCTCCATCGCCCTCGCAATTGCGATGTTGTGGGATGCCGTAAGTGATCTCCTTCTCGGTCACTGGTCTGACAAGACCAGTTCACGGCTGGGTCGACGGCATCCCTTCATGTATGCCGCGCTCCTGGTGGTGCCGGCGTGTTTTTATGCACTGTTCAATCCGGTGATCGACATCACTCCTGAAAACGGTTTCTGGTATGTGCTGGTCATGGCGCTTCTCATCCGAACCGGGACAACACTGTTCGAGGTGCCGTCCACAGCCTTGTTGCCTGATCTTGAGAAGGACTACGATCGCCGTAACAAGTGGCTGGCACTACGACATGGTTTTGGCTGGTACGGTGGCAATGGCATCCACACCATCAACTTCTTCTTCTGGGTAGGCGGTTACGGTGTCACCGTGGCGACCGGTTACGCAATCTACGGAATCGTCGGTGCGTGTGTCATTGCACTGGCCATATTGGTGTCCTCCCTGGGAACGCAGCGCGCTGCAGCGGCATTGCCCCGGCCAGATGACACGTTCAAGTTTGGCGAAATCACCAAGGAAATCAGCCAGATTCTGCAATCACTTCGCAATCGCCACTTTGCTGCGTTGTTTGGCTTCGGCCTGACGGTTGGCATAGCGAGCGGCCTCGGAACAGCGCTGTATCTGTACAACACGACCTATTTCTTCGGATTCAGTGGTGCGCAAATCGCAACGACAGGGATCTTCGTTCTGTTGTCCCCACTGATTGCTTACTGGGCGGTGCCGTTCTTTTCTCTCCGACACGGCAAGCCTCGCACGGCCATCGGTGCATTCACGTTTCGACTGATCCTGTATCCCATGCCCTATCTCCTGCTGCTCAACGGCTGGTGGCCGACCATCGGCAGCTGGGAAAGCCTGGCGATTTACAGTGTATTCATCGTCATGGAAGTGGTGGGTGTTGTCATCGGCGGGGTCATGGTTGATTCGATGATGGCGGATGTTGTGGAAGACAGCGAAGTAGCCACAAAGCGGCGTTCCGAAGGGCTGGTCTTTGCAGCGAGAGGCTTTGCGGCCAAGGCTGTGTCAGCGGGTGGCATCATTGGTGCCGGGGTCATCGTGACCTCGGTGGGCCTGGACTCGATCACCAGCGCCGCGCAGATGACCCATGAGATTCGTGTCGACATCGCGTCCACCTTTCTGCCGATTTACCTTGGACTGTTTGTCATCGCGCTGTTCATCATTTCCCGATACGGCATCAATCGTGAACTGCATGCTGAAAACCTTCGCAAGCTGAGTCAAACGGTGGGTACGCCGATTGAAGAGCAGATTGGCACATCATGATCGATGCCAACCCTTGAACAAGCCGGGCGAAAAAAACAGAGTCCAACGGCGCGAGCAGCACGATGCGCAATCCATGCAGCAGATCATCGATGCCAGGCTGTCCCGGCGGGATCTGATAAAAGGCGCCGTGGCCGGTGCGCTGGTTGCTGTGACCGGGTGTTCACCCCAGTCGACAGAGCCGGTCGCGCCACGTCGATCCGTCGCCAGCGGCAGGTATTCATTTCCGGAGCTTGTGCGCGGTGTGTCCGAGGATCAGGCCGTTGCCGAGGGGTATGTCGCTGATGTGCTGATCCGATGGGGTGATCCACTGTTCTCAGACTCACCGGTGTTTGATCCGCAGCATCTGACTGCGACGGCGCAAGCGAGACAATTTGGCCAGAACAATGACTTCATTGGTTTTGTGCCCCTGCCGGTCGGAAAGGATCGAGAAGCGCGCGGACTGTTATGTGTCAATCATGAATACGCATCGTCCAATCTTATGTTCCCGGATTTTTCCTGGGTCTTTCGTGGCTGGATCACGAATGCAACCTGTGATGTCGAACTCGCAGCACATGGTGGCAGCGTTGTTGAAATCGAATTGATCGAGGGGCGCTGGCGGGTGGTGGTGGGCTCTGCGTCCAACCGCAGGCTCATGGCCCGGGGTACACCGATCGTACTCACCGGGCCAGCAGCAGGTCACGAGCGCCTGCAAACCCTGGCGGAACCGACGGGGACGAGAGTCGACGGCATGATGAGCAACTGTGCAGGTGGAATCACTGCCTGGCACACTTGGTTGAGCTGTGAAGAAAACTTCAACGGCTGTTTTCTCGGCGATGTTGACGAGGCGGAGCCCGAAGCGCGAAACCACGCGATCTACGGCATACCCGATGGTTACTACCAATGGGGAATGTTTTATCCCGAATTTGATGTCTCAGCAGAACCACGCTCGCCCAACCGTTACGGTTGGGTCGTCGAGATTGACCCCCTCAAGCCCAGTTCCATGCCAAAAAAGCGCACCGCCCTGGGCCGCATGAAGCACGAAGGCGCAGAGAGCATCGTTGCCCGGGATGGCCGTGTCGTGGTGTACATGGGAGATGATGAAAAATTCGAGCACGTGTATAAATTTGTGACGAAAGGTCGGTTCAATGCAGAGGATAGACTGGCCAACGCGGATCTGCTCGATGATGGCACGCTCTACGTCGCGCGATTCAACGTCAATGGCACCCTGAACTGGTTGCCGCTCGTGCACGGGAATGGGCCACTGACTGAGGCCAATGACTTTGCCAGTCAGGCAGATGTTCTCATTGAAACCCGTCGAGCAGCGGATCTGGTCGGAGCAACGCCCATGGATCGTCCCGAAGACATCCAACCGTCGCCAAAAACAGGCAAGGTGTATGTGATGCTCACCAACAACGACGAACGTACTGCGGAACAGATTGATGCAGCCAATCCTCGTGCGGACAACGTCTTTGGTCACATCCTGGAAATCACCGAAGACCGGGACGATCACACCGCAGAGTCAGGTCGCTGGGATGTGCTGATTCGTGGTGGAGATCCGTCGGATTCGTCGGTCGGGGCGCTGTGGCATGCATCGACCAGCGAACATGGCTGGTTTGGATCGCCGGACAATGCGGCTTTCGATGCTGACGGGCGGATGTGGGTGTCGACGGACGGCAATGACGGGGGGGACGGACTCTGGGGTGTGGAGACAGAAGGTCCTCTGCGTGGTGCCTCGCGAGCCTTCTATCGCGCACCTGTGGGCGCCGAGGTGTGTGGCCCCTGTTTTACCCACGATGGAAAGACGCTGTTTCTGGCGATACAGCATCCGGGAGACGGGATGCTCGTTGGGTACGACTCACCAAAGAGTCGCTGGCCGGATTTCAAGGAGGACGTGCCGCCCCGGTCCTCCGTAGTTGTCATTCACAAGAAAGAAGGGACGGCGTCCAGCGCCTAGTGTACTGATGCATTCTTGAATATACCTATATGGTGTGATTGTGTAGAACTGTTACCAACCCAGATGTTGGAGCGAACAAGTGCGAGTTGCGTCGAAGGTCGAACTGGATGAAACAGCACGCAAGGAATTGTTGAAGCTGTCGCGCTCGAAGAAAGCCAGTGTCAGGCTGGCGCAACGCGCCAGCATTGTGTTGTTGGCAGCGGACGGACTTCAGAATCAGGAGATCGCAAGCCAGCTGGGTATCGGCCGCCTTCAGGTGGCGCGCTGGCGGGGCAGGTACATCGCCCTGGGTCTGCCGGGTATTGAGCGCGATCTGCCACGTGGGGCACCGCCAAAGAAGATCGATGTCGCGCGTCTGATTGAGCTGACCACGCAGAGCAAGCCCGAGAGCGCAACCCACTGGAGCACCCGCACCATGGCGGCAGAGTTGGGCGTACATTCGGTGACAGTGTCACGCCATTGGCGAGCGAATGGTCTGAAGCCGCATCTCATTGACGGATTCAAGGTCTCTCGAGACCCAGACTTTGTCGAGAAGCTTGAAGATATCGTCGGGCTGTATATGTCGCCTCCTGAGCACGCACTGGTGTTGTGCTGTGACGAAAAGAGTCAGATCCAGGCACTGGATAGAACGCAGCCTGGACTTCCGATCAAGAAAGGACGTGCGGCGACGATGACGCATGACTACAAGCGTCATGGTACGACGACACTATTTGCTGCCATGAATGTCCTTGATGGCCAAATCATCTCGCAATGCCAGCCGCGGCATCGGCACGAGGAATGGCTGAAGTTCTTACGCCAGATCGACAAGGAAACGCCGAAAGACAAGACACTACATCTGATCTGCGATAACTACGCGACGCACAAACATGCGAACGTGAAGAAGTGGTTGGAAAAACATCCCCGCTTTCACGTGCACTTTACGCCGACCTCGGCGTCCTGGATGAACATGGTCGAACGGTTCTTCCGGGACATTACCGAAAATCGACTGCGTCGCGGGGTGTTTACCAATGTCGGTGAGTTGACCCGGGCAATCGAGGAATACATCGCGAAACACAACACTCAACCCAAACCGTTCATATGGA
>CAMDVY010000032.1 GCA_945878745.1 Klebsiella pneumoniae
TGTAGGAGATGTGATGGATCCCTCTTCGACCCACCGCGGCCCATGATGGCCAAGAATTGAAGCGAGGACGACGAAGCGTCAATCAATTCTGGAGTGAAGAGGGATCCGAGGGTGAGCTTACGCCGTCGCTGAGGAGATCGGTAGCAGGCGCCTATTGCCGGAGTGTCCGGCCGTAGAGGGGCCGGACACTCGACGCTTTTCCGGCGCGCCCGCAGGCGGCATCCTTGTACTACTCAACTCAACGTCCACACGCGAGGTGTCACCATGGTTCATGCCACTCAGACCGATTCCCCGTCCTCATCCGTTACCGTCGATATCAGCCTTCGATTGGGTATCGACCTGGCCAAGAACGTTTTTGAATTGGTTCAGGTGAAGGATCGTTCGACGGTAGTGTTCAACAAACGGCTGAACCGCGAGCAACTCACCGCACTGGTGATGAAGCTCCCGCCGCAGCGGATCGTGATGGAGGCCTGTGCCACCTCGACCTGGTGGGCGCAGAAATTCACAGCCATGCAGCACGAAGTCTTACTGATTGCGCCGCAGCATGTGCGTGCGTATCGCCAGGGTCAGAAGAATGACCGCAATGATGCGCATGCCATCATCGAGGCGAGCTTCAACCCCAAGTTCAATCCGGTGCCGATCCGCAGCCCCTATCAACAGGAGCTGGCCGCACTGAACAATCATCGAGATCGGATCAAGGGTGAGCGCACACGGCTAGCGAACCAGATGCGCGCGTGTCTCGCGGAGTTCGGTATCGTGGTTCCCAAGAGCGTGCATAAGCTTCGCGCGGCGGTACCGACCCTGATTGAAAGTGCGGTACCCCAGGCGCTCAAAGTGCTGCTGCAGACCCAATACGAGGCACTGTGTCGGCAGGATGTAGCGCTCAAGGAAGCCACCCTCATGATCACGACGCATCTGGCCAACGATGCGCGGAGCGAGCAGCTCATGGCACAGCGGGGGATCGGCCCGCAGATCGCGGCGGGTGTGCTGGCGCATTGTTGTCCGCAGGCCTATCAGAATGGTCGTGGGTATGCGGCGGTCGTCGGAATCACGCCAGGACAAGATAGCTCTGGGGAGACGCGGCGGTTATTACCGATCACCAAATCTGGCTCGCGTCGTGTGAGGACATTACTCATCCACGGAGGACGCAGTGTGGTGCGGATAGCGGAGCGACATCCGGAAGATCCGCTGTGTGTCTGGGCCAAGCAGATCGCCGATCGCCGCGGCAAGAATGTGGCGGCGGTGGCGGTCGCCAACAAGCTCGCACGGTACGCGTGGGCGATACTCGCGCACGCGGCCTGAGAGAACTTCCCTTCCATTAAGCTGCGACGAGACATGATGTAAAACAGGTCAGACCGACCCGGGGCAGAACCGTAAGACCGTCAGACGTTCAAACGACGTCGTGTAGGAGTGAGTGTTACCCTGGGTGCGCGGATCGCATCATGGCCGAAGTGGGTCTTACCATCCACGGAGGGCCGAATATAAGCGAGCAGTCTCTACCTCTGTTTAAACATCAAACCGACCCAAAAGCTTAAGAAGAAGGGTTGTACACGGAGAGGGATCCATATAAGCGGTCTCCGACCGCGATGGCGTTCGTTACCGGTTCACCTCCATCTTGAACGGCAACATCGTTTCAATGTGGGCGATGTCCTCCACCACCTGGGCACGCTCACGTTCCAGATAGTTCGCAACCGCATCCCGGAAACCCTGATGGGCGATCCAGTGCGCACTGTAGGTCGCCTGGGGTTGATAGCCGCGGGCAATCTTGTGCTGGCCCTGCGCGCCGGCTTCAACCCGCTTCAGGCCGCGGGCGATGGCGAAGTCGATGGCCTGGTAGTAACACGTCTCGAAATGCAGGAAGGGGTGGTACTCGGTACATCCCCAGTTGCGACCGTAGAGCGTGTCGTTACCGATGAAGTTGAGGGCTCCCCCGATGTATCGACCGTCACGTTTGCAGAGAATCAGCAGGGTGTGCGCAGCCAGATGCTGATTGATCTCGCTGAAGAAGCGCCGCGTCAGATAGGGGCTGCCCCACTTGCGCGAGCCGGTATCCATATAAAACTCAAAGAACGCATCCCAGTGGGCCTCCGTGAGATCAGTCCCGGTCACCCATTCAATCTCGACCCCATTGGCCAGCGCATCCCGACGTTCACGCCGCAGGTCCTTGCGTTTCTTCGACGTCAGCTGCGCCAGGAAATCCTCGAAGTTGGCGTACCCTTCGTTGTACCAATGAAATTGCTGGTCCATCCGCTGCAGAAAGCCGGATTGAGCCGAACGCTCCCATTGCGACTGGGTCATGAAAGTCATGTGCAGTGACGACACGCCGGTTTCTTTCACAAGGCTGGCACACGCTTCGAACAGTACCGCTTCGAGTTCAGGCTCATCGCGAACAGGCAGCACACGACGACCGGTGGCGGGCGTGAACGGCACAGTTGCCTGCAACTTCGGGTAGTAACGTCCACCGGCTCGTTGGAGCGCATCGGCCCAGCTGTGATCGAAGACGTACTCGCCCTGGGAGTGACCCTTCACGTACAGCGGTACGACACCAACCAGCTCGGTGCCTTGTTCCACCACCAGGTGGAAAGGCTTCCAGCCGGTTCGCCCGCCAACACTGCCGCTGGTTTCCAGCGCCAGCAGGAAAGCGTGGGTCAGGAATGGATTGAACGAACCATCCGAAGCTGCACATCGATCCCATAGCACCGCATCGAAGTCCGCGATGCGATCCAGTGTTCGGAGGGTGATCGCACTCATGCGGTTGCAGTTCGGGTCCTGGTGCGCAATGTCGCCTGAATTTCGGCAAGCCGTGACCGATTCAGACGATATCCGTACATGCACAGCACGCCGGGTATGGCGAGCAACACCGCGACTGGCCCCGAAATGATGGCCAGCGTCAGCAAGACATCCTGCGGAACATCTGCCGCCGTGCGAATGGCTGAACCGGTTGGCCACTCGATCCAGACGAGAAAGAGCCCCGCGATATACGAGCCCAGCGCCGCTGAACACTTGCCGGCAAAGGATGAGGCGCCAAAGAACACGCCTTCCTGACGTCGGCCGGTCAGCAGTTCGTGTTCGTCGGCAATGTCCGCCATGGTCGTGCCTGAACCCACGATCAACTGGGCAATGGATGCACCGGCAAACAGGGAAAAGAGGATCAACAACAGAGCCGACGTCCAGGTGCCTTTTTCCGGCCACATTCCGGCGAGCCAGATGAGTATCGGCGCTGTGTGGATGACCATCCAGGTTACCGCGCCAGCCATCATCGCTGCGCGTTTGTCGAGCCAGGAAAACAAGGCACCGGACACCGCGTAACCCAGCATGCTGCCTAACGGCCCTGCGAGCAGTGCCAGCATGATCTGGAAGCGATCCAGTTCCCAGAAGTAGGTCATCATGTAGAGACCTGTCGCGCCGGTGACGCCAAACGCGACGATGATGATGATGAAACCAATCAGCATCCATTTGAATGACGGGTTGCGCAGCGTATCGATGGCTTCACGCAGGACATCCATGGCGCCAACCTCGGCTACGCCGAGCGTTGCCTTGGGCAGGTAGGGAATACGGTGCCGTGTGCCATGTGCAGTCGCAAAAATCGCCAGCATGACCAGGACTGAGAGCAACAGCATGAATGGGGGGTAGGCGGCAGGATTGGTTTGTCCATTGGGGTACAACTCGGTTGGGGCGAAGAAGTACCCGAAGCCAAGTACAAACACGAGAATGAATCCGAGCGCACCGAAGAAGTGGCGCACCGCCACCAGGGTGGTCCTTTCGTCGTAGTCCGACGACAGTTCAGCCCCGAGCGCCATGTGAGGCACGTAGTAGAGGGTCATCGCACCGCGTACCAGCACGGTGAAGGTCAGCATCCACGCAAACAAACCCCATTGGCCTGAACTCTCGATGCTGACGACTGGTGCGAAGAGCAGATAAAAAGCGATGCCCATCGGCAGTGTGGACGCGTAGATGAAGGGATGACGTCTGCCCAGTCGACCACTCCAGCGATCCGAAATCGTGCCAGCGAGTGGATCGGTGACAGCATCGAAGATCAGCGCGAGGGCTATGGCCAGCCCTGCGAGATCGGGGGACAGACCGAGCACCTGGCTGTAATAAAAGAGCAGGAACGTACCAAAGACGCTGGTCTTGATTCCCTCGGCGATTTTACCCACGCCGAACGCGAGCTTTTCTGTGCGACGAAGTGGTGGTGGTGTTTCTGCCATGTCCGAACGCTAACCCAGTTCTCCATGGAACGCGATGCTTGCTTTTGCCAGTCGGTAGTGGCTCGCTTCCACCGTGCGAAAAATTGGCGATGGAGGATTGAAGATGACACGTCCTGCAGCAATCGGGGTGATCGATCTGATGCTGGAAATTCCGGCGGGTGAAGCGGGAATGGGGATGGCGGAAGCACGCCGGCTCACCCGTGACAAAGGCACCGACGGATTTTCCCACCATCCGGCTCAGTATCTGTTCAAGGATGCCGGCGAGCGGATGTCCAAGGTGCAGGACGTCGATTCGATTGTTGCCATGATGGATGCCCATGGTGTGGCCATGGCGCAGATCGCAGTGGATGCGCGCAATCCAGACCCGGCGCTCGCAATCTTCGACAAGTACCCCAAGCGTTTTTTTGGCGAGGTCGGCGTCAATCCGAATGCGGGCATGAAATCGGTTCGCTCTCTCGCCGCGGCGGTTGCGCTGCATCCCAACATCAGGGCAGCCTCCGCGGCACCTTGCCTGCTGAGCCCGCAAGTGGCGATCGATCACCGTACGTTTTATCCGCTTTATGCCAAGTGCTGTGAGCTCGATATCCCCATCAACATGCTGGTGGGTGTGCCTGGGCCTGGCCCGCATTATTCATGAATTGTCTACTGCGGACGCCGATAGCAGCGAAACCACAGGGCGTGCTCCCTCCGCGTGCTCGACGTGCTGTACAGCACGCCTGTGCGCGCTACAGTCCGCGCCACCCTGTGTTTTCACTACTCTCGACGCCCTCGCTACGACCCTTCATGAATAATGCGGGCTTGGGTGCCGTACAAGTGCCAGCATCCCGGTCTGCTCGATGAAGTGGCTTACTTCTTTCCGGAACTGAAGGTCGTCATGCGCCACGGTGGTGATCCGTGGACCGATCTGTGCGTGAAACTGCTGCTGAAGTGGCCGAATCTGTACTACTCGACCTCAGCCTGGGCGCCCCGGCACTACCCGCGCAACATCCTGGATTTTGCCAACAAGCGAGGCAGCGAGAAGGTCCTGTTTGCAGGCTACTATCCCGGCCTGTCTTACGAACGCATCTTCAGTGAGATGGATGAGCTGCCCCTCAAGGAAGCTGTCTGGCCGGCGTTCCTGCGGGACAATGCAGTGCGGGTCTACGGTCTGGACAAGATTCTCGGTTAGTCCAATCAAACTATGGCGGCGCGGGGCAACCCTCTCTACGGTAGGAGCGGTCTCCGACCGCGATTGTTTGGGTCATTGAAGATCGCGATCAGGAGATCGCTCCTACGAAGTCGCGTCGCGTGTAGGAGCGGTCTCCGACCGCGATCGGGAGATCACGGAATCAATAAATTCCCGCGTCGAGTCCGGCTGCGACCGCCATGCCGAGTTCACGACAGGCAACCAGATCAGCAACCGTGGGCTCACCTTTGACGATGATCGCGGGCTGGACTTCCGTCATCGGATACCCGCCGATGATTCGCCGGATGGCGCGTAGCGCGCCGGAGCCATCATTGCCGGCGCAGATGAAGATTGCACAAGGCAGGGGACGCAGCTGGCCTTCAACTTCGTAAAAGGTTCGATCGAAAAAGTCCTTCATGGCGCCAGACATGTAGCCGAAGTTTTCCGGTGTACCCAGCAACACGGCATCAGCCCACAACAGGTCAGCAGGTCCTGCCAGACCCGCGGTGAGAAAACGGTGCTCGATGCCGCTGATATCAGGATGACAGATACCTTCGAGCACGGCGCGAGCAAGGCGCTCGGTGCGCCCGGTTTTTGAGTGATGGACGATCAGCAGGTGCTTCATCCGGCGAGTATACTGCCGATGCATGGACCTTCAGACCATTCAGGCCGCGTCAGCGCGTATTCGTGAGCACGTCGTTGTTACACCGTGCGAGCACTCCCGCACGATCTCCCGTTTGCTGGGATGCGAGCTCTACATCAAGTTCGAGAACCAGCAATTCACTGCGTCTTTCAAGGAACGAGGTGCGCTCAACGCACTGTTGCAGCTGAGCGATGCCGAGCGTCGGCGAGGTGTCATTGCCATGTCTGCAGGCAATCATGCGCAGGCGGTGGCTTACCATGGTGCCCGGCTGGGGGTGCCAACCACCATCGTCATGCCACGGACGACACCCAATGCCAAGGTTGAACAGACCCGCGTGCATGGCGCTGAAGTCATCCTGCACGGCAGCCAGTTTGACGAAACAAGGGTCTTCACGCAGGAGCTGGCCCAGAAGCGTCAGCTCATCCTGTTGCATCCCTACGATGACGAACGGGTGATCGCCGGTCAGGGAACGATAGGACTCGAGATTCTTGAGCAGGTGACCTCGGCAGACGTTGTCGTCGTGCCGATTGGCGGCGGCGGACTGATTGCCGGCACCGCCACAGCACTGAAGGCGCTCAAACCGTCCGTCCGAGTCGTTGGTGTGCAGATGGATCGGTACGACACGGTCAGCCGGATGTTCCATGGCCTTGCGCCTGGCTCACCCGGCCTGGGCACGGTTGCCGAAGGCATTGCGGTCAAACAGCCCGGTCAACTGACGCTGCCCATCATCCGTGCGTGTGTGGACGAGGTTGTTACGGTGAGCGAAGAGGCGGTTGAACAGGCCGTGTTCATGCTGCTTGAAATCGAAAAGACCGTGGCCGAAGGTGCGGGTGCAGCGGCGCTTGCAGCAGTCATGTCCAACCCGGCCGCGTTTGCGGGCAAACGAGTGGTGACCATCCTGTCGGGTGGCAATATCGACATGATGATCCTGTCGTCGGTACTGCAGCGCGGGCTCGTTCGCACCCACCGCCTGGTACGACTGCGGGTGGAAATTCCGGATGTGCCGGGTGCGTTGTCGGATCTCACGGAGATCATCGGCGAACTGGACAGCAACATTATCGATATCCAGCATCAACGCGCGTTTGGATCTTCGTCGGTACGCGCCACGATGGTTGAACTGGTGCTGCAGATGCGTGGCGAAGAGCAGGTTGAGCAAGTGCTCGACAGTCTCGCCAAAGCTGGCTACGAGGCGAAGCTGCTCAACTGAGTCCATCGACTCTGGTCGCGCTCGAGGGACCCGGCTATATTGCAGTTGGGGACGATGGTCTGAGCTTGATTTACCTAATCGTTAAGGGGGAAAGATGCGTCTTTCGAAGCCGAGAATACCGCCGCTTGAACAGAAGGACTGGAGCCCGGAGGCGGCAGAGCTGATGAAGCCCTTCCTCAAGCAGGGCCGAATCTTCAACATCTTCAAGACACTCACCAATCACCCGGATCTGGCCAAGCGGTGGATGGTGTTTGCCAATCACATCCTGGGCAAGTCGACGCTGGCTGTCCGCGAACGCGAACTGATCATCCTTCGCATCGGCTATCTGTGTCAGTCCGGTTATGAGTGGGGTCAGCACGTGCTGATCGCGCGGCAGGCGCGCATGACCGACGCCGAGATCCGGTCCTGCAAGACGGGCCCGACAACACCGGGGTTGAGCGAACTGGATCGATTGCTCTTGCAGGCCACCGACGAACTGCATGCCGATGCGCATGTCAGCGATACGACGTGGGCGGGCCTGTCAAAGCTGCTCAATACCAAACAGATGATGGACGTGGTGTTCACGGTCGGTCAGTACAACCTGGTGTCGATGGCGCTCAACAGCTTCGGTGTGCAAGCCGATGAAGGATTGCCCGGATGGGACGTTTAGCCGGCAAGGTCGCGATCATTGTTGGTGGGGGGCAGACACCGGGTGAAACCATCGGCAATGGCCGCGCAACGGCGATGCGATTCGCGCAGGAAGGCGCGCGTGTTCTGGTGGTTGATCGTCGTTTGAGCTCAGCTGAAGAGACAGTGGCGATGATCCGGGCTGAAGGGGGTGAAGCACTCGCCTGTGAAGCCGATGTCACGCGTGCGGCGGATTGTCAGCGCTTTGTCGAAACGGCCATCGCGACTTTCGGCACGCTCGACATCCTGCACAACAATGTCGGTATCGGTGGTGGTGATCGCACGGCCGCGAGCATGACGGAAGAAGTCTGGGACCGGATCTTCAACGTCAATCTGCGTGGCATCATGCTCAGCTGTCGGGAAGCGCTCAAACCCATGCGCGAGCAGGGGCATGGTGTCATCACGAATATCTCGTCGGTGGCCGCTGTGTGCGCGGTGAGCATCGTCGCCTACAAGACGTCGAAGGCCGCGCTCAATGCGTATACCCACGCCCTGGCGACCGGCAATACGAAGTACAACATTCGCGCCAACGTCATCATGCCCGGGCTCATGAATACACCCATGGCCATCGAAGGTTATGTCGCGCAGGGACATGACCGCGCCGAGCTGATCGCCCGGCGAGATGCTCAGGTGCCCTTGGGTGGCAAGATGGGGTCGGCCTGGGACATCGCCAATGCCGCGCTGTTTCTGGCATCGGACGAAGCGAAGTTCATCACCGGTGTCTGTCTGCCTGTTGATGGTGGCCAGGCGGCGATGATCGGTTAGAGCAGTTTTTCAACAGATAGTCGAACGAAGGGAAATGCGCAGGACTCCGAGATGAAACCACGACGATCAGTACTCTACATGCCTGGTGCCAATGCCCGGGCGCTCGAAAAAGCGCGTGCACTGCCCTGTGATTCGATCATCTTCGATCTGGAAGATGCGGTTGCACCGGATGCCAAGGCCGATGCCAGAGCGCAGGTTGTCGGAGCGGTCGCCAGCGGTCTGTATGGGTATCGGGAATTGCTGGTGCGATGCAACGGCCTGAATACCCCATGGGGACGAGATGATCTCGATGCCTTCGCGGGCGTGAAGGTATCGCCCAATGTCTCGGCGCTGGTGTTTCCGAAAATCGAGAACCTGGACCAGATCGATGCGATTGCCTTTGAACTGGATCGTCGCGGTGCACGTCGACTCAAGCTTTGGATCATGATCGAAACGCCGACCGGAGTGCTTGATGCGCGGCAGCTGGCGCGACACCCACGGGTCGAGGCGTTGGTGATGGGTACCAGCGATCTGGTGAAGGAACTGCGAGCCTCTCATACCGTGTCACGCAGCAACCTCGACTATGCACTGCAGTACTGTGTGCTCGCAGCGCGGGCCGCGGGGAAGGTGATCCTCGATGGCGTGCATCTGGATTTCAAGAATCTTGACTCGTTCCGCGCCTCGTGTGAGCAGGGCAGGGCCATGGGCTTTGATGGCAGAACGCTGATTCATCCGACCCAGGTCGACATCGCCAATGAGGTTTTTGGCATCGACGCCAGTGGTCTGGATCACGCGCGTCAAGTGCTGCGTGTCTGGCAGGAAGCCCTGGCTGCTGGCAAAGGCGTTGCAGTACTGGGTGGCAATCTGGTTGAGAACCTGCATGCCGCGGAGGCTGAGAGGGTGGTGGCATTTGCCGAAGCGCTGGCCGCGAGAGCCACGAACTGACCTAGGATTCGCGCAATTCCAATGCTCTGCTATACCTAACGCAGGCGGCAGGCGTTCATGGATGAGCGACCTGGTCACGCCCACAAGCTCCGATGGCGGCGGTTTTGGATCTCTCTCCCCCTCCCCGTCTGACTCCGGTGCCTCGGAGCTTGTTTCCCTCTCCTGATTGTTGTCAGACCAGATTGAACGTCTACGGCGTTGCCTAAGATTTCCGAATGCCGATGAAGAGCCAGCGCCACGCAAAATAGCCGATGAGCTCCATGATGACGATGGTCATCAGCGCTGCACTGATGGCGTAGGTAGCCGGATCACCCAGCCACAGGATCAGACTCAGCAGGATGAGTGCATCCAGTAACACCCGAACCAGTCGCCATGGGGTGTGACCTCCATTTCCCCCCCGATCTGCCCCCCCATCGCCGCCCCCATCACGAAGGCCGAGCAGAGAGGCGATGAGATCACTGGCCAGTGGCAGTGTCAGCACATAGAGCAGTACCGTCACTCGTCATCCTCCAACAGTTCGACAAAGCCTTCCGTCGCATGCAAGCGCAGACGCTGGCCACTGCGTATGCGCAGGATGCAGTCGTGGACATCCACCAGGCAGGGTATGCGGTATTCACGAGCGATGGTGCCCGCATGAGAGAGATAACTGCCGATGCCGACCACGATACCGCCCAGGGAAGGAAACAATGGCGTCCAGGTTGGATCCGTATACGGCGCAACCAGGATTTCACCGGGTTTCAGCTGCTGGGCGTGGTCCGGACGCAGGATGACCCGTGCAATGCCTTCGATCGTGCCTGGGCTCGCGCACTGCCCGAGCAAGGTGCGTTCGTTGGTGGGTATAGCTGCGATGGGCAATTTGATATTGAAGGTTTCTGGTGCTCGACTGCGTGCTTCACGGCGATGGGCGATTCGGCGTTCTCGAATCGTGCGTGAAACCGTCTGTGCGTCCAGCTCACCGCTTGAGGCAGCCCGCACCTCTGTCCAGGTCAGGAAAAACAGATCGCCCGCACACTTGAGCTTGCCGCTGTGCAAGAGCTCATTCTCGATCAACAGCAGCCGCTGACGAATGGCGTCAAAAATCATCGTGTGATAGTGGCGGGTGTTCTCGCGCAATCCAATGTAGTAGCGGATGCGAGTCAGCAGTTTGTTGACCAATCGCCATTTGAGGCCACTGCCAATGGCCTTGCGCAGTGCATCACGGGCGATCAGGTGGCGAGAGTAGCTGTCGTTGGTCTGATCTGCGTGCAGCATCTGATTGCGGATCATGGTCAGCAACGGCGTGATGTCCTCGCGCCAGCGCGGCGCACTGAAGTCCAGCTCTCGTGCACCGCGATGTCCATAGGTTGATATGAAAACACCCAACGCGATGACGAAGGGGTGTGAGGGATCAAGCTCTCGTATGCCAATCGCGGCGTCACTTGCCAGCAGCGCAACTCGAGTGTCCTCGTGTGTTGCTGCCAGGGCGGCAAGTTCAGTGATGCTGCGCACCATGCGCTTGCTCCACATGTCGGTGTCATCGTGGATGACGTCGTCGATCTGCATGGGATCGTAGGCGGGTGCCCATCGTTTCAGCAGCGTCTTCAATAATCCGATCAGCAGAAAATACCGCCCCGCAGAGATGTTGAGCGCGAGCATCGACTCGTGGGCTGGGGACCACGGAAAACGTCCGAGCAAGGTTCTCTTCATCAAACCTGGGACGTCGAGCGACGGGTTGTGCTGCAAGGCCTGCAGCCAGGGTACGAAGCGCGCCAGACTGGCGGCTTCGAGTCTGCTGCTGCGTGTCCAGAAGGTCCCGAATGTCAGCCAGCCGATCGCGAGGATTGTGATTGCGGCGGGGAGTTGGCCGAGGGCCAGTTTGGGAGCCTGTGGTGCGCGCCGCAGCATTGCGATATCAACGAGCTCGGCGTTGCTCAGACGAAACGGAACGAGGCGTTTGAGCACGTCAAAATCGAGATAAAGTCGACCCCCGACAAACGCGCCAATCTTCGGCAGGATGGTCGTGACCAGATCGACGGTCAGTGGCGTCAATGGTTCGGAGAAATTCTCGGCGACCGGTTTGAACAGAACCAGGGCACGACCGTCGCCAGGAGTTGCGGCACTGGCAGTAATGGGTCGGGCCTGGAGAACATGGAGCTCTTCCTCATCGAATGCCCACTCCACGTCCACAGCTTCTGCGAAGAGTGCTTCAATCTGTTCGGTGGTTTCATGTAGAGCCACCGCATCCCGCGTCGACAGTACGGGTACCGTCCGCAAATGTTCAGGCACCGGATCAAGTCGGCCTTGTGAAGGATCGTCCAGCTGGCCCGGTACCATCAATTGTTTGTCGCCGATCTGCAGAACGGTGACGTGCCCGAAAGGATCAACCTTGACGCGGTCTGGCTGCACTCGACCGTCGACCAGAGCAGCGCCCAGACCCCAGCTCGCTTCGATGATGACGTTGCCCGCCTCGGGTTCGAGGGGATCCCGCGAAAAGCAGACGCCTGAACGGGTGGCCTTTACCAACCGCTGAACGATCACGGCCATCGGCTGTGTCGACTCGTCCCAGTTCTCGCGGTAGGCAAGGGCGGCGGGACTCCACAAGGACATCCAGCAATCCACCACGGCCTGGGTCAAGCGATCTGCCGTGATGTAGTAGTAGGTTGCATGCTGGCCTGCGTAGCTCACACCGGCGCCGTCTTCATCGATGGCCGAGCTACGTACAGCAACGACTTCATCCGGTTCGAAGTGGGCGATGAACGCCGTATTCAGTGTGCTGACGAAGTCAGCATCAAGGGTTGGCGGTGGCGGCTTTTCATCCAGCAGGATGGGGTAATGACGAGAAAAGGCGTCCGAGGTGATGACAAAACCGGTCGGCACGTTGAACCCGGCCTGCATGAGCGCACCCAACCGGGCGGCTTTGCCGCCAACGGTATTCGCGTGCGCCAGATTGACTTTATAGAGAGGTAGTATCCATTCCACCCGCGCAGACTAATGAATCGTCAGGCGATAGCGCAACTGCGTCAGCCAATTAGCGGTGCTCTCCACTACAGGCGGACCTTGTAGGTCTCCGACCGCGATTGCCGCGATCATTCAAGATCGCGATCAGGAGATCGCTCCTGCATCGTCCAACAATCTCGTGGACGCATCGGTGTCGAACTGCCGAT
>CAMDVY010000033.1 GCA_945878745.1 Klebsiella pneumoniae
GGAAACTACGGCCTGCTCGATGTGATCCAGGCATTACGGTGGGTACAGGAAAACATCAGCGCACTGGGCGGTGAT
Organism: Klebsiella pneumoniae; assembly: GCA_945878745.1. Classification (GTDB taxonomy): domain Bacteria; phylum Pseudomonadota; class Gammaproteobacteria; order Pseudomonadales; family Azotimanducaceae; genus SYFY01. Next base: position 76 of record CAMDVY010000033.1, read on the forward strand.
CCCGACAACGTGACACTGTTCGGTCAGTCGGCGGGATCACAGACTACGTGCCTGCTCATGACGTCGCCACTCGCCTCTTCACCTCTCTCGAGGGGGCTGTTCCACAAGGCCATTGGCCAGTCTGCGAGTTGTGCCATGCCCGCTCCCGACAAAGATGCCAACGGGCACGAAAGAGGCGCACGACTTGCCACACTCGCGCTCGAAGGCTCAGCACAGCCCGCCGATCCCGCCGCGTTGACCGCAGCCCTGCGTGCATTGCCGTTGGAAAAAATCCTGGCTGCACAACTGGCCTCGGGCTGGGAGCAGGCCAGCCGAACGGTAACTGATGGCTGGGTGGTCCCCGAAGCGGCCAGATCGACATTGCTGGCAGGGCTGCAGGCAAGAATTCCACTACTCCTGGGCGCAGCGGCAGATGAAGGTGTTGGTCTGTTGCCGCTCACGGAGGGCTTGGACGACACAACGTATCGCAGCCGATTGGACAAACGCTTCGGCAATCATGCCAGCCGTTTGTACGAGTTGTACGCGTCCGAGCTTCGTCAATCACCGGCAATAGCGGAACGCAGCATCAACGCTGATACCTTCCTCACCCTTGGCATGCGCGAGTGGGCGGACCTGCACACACGCGCGCAATCTCCGGTGTACCTGTATCACATGGCCCATATTCCACCGGCGTTCCGATTGTATGACCCCGACAATCCCGATCTGCAACTGCCGGGTGGACCGCGCAGCGTCGGCGCCTATCACTCCGGTGATCTGGCTTTTGTTTTTGATAACCTGCACCTGGTCGGTCACGACTGGAACGACGACGACCGACAGACTGCTTCACTCATGGCGGACTACTGGACTACGTTTGCAAAAACCGGGGATCCAAATGGCGGGAAGCGCCCCACGTGGCCTCGTTACGATCCAACGAATCGAGGCACAATGGTTTTTGACAAGGGTTCCCACGTGGTGGGTGGTGTCAGGAATGAGAAGCTGGATGCCCTGGCAGCAGCTTTGAAGCTCAGATAACTGGCATCGCGATCAGGAGATCGCTCCTACATCAATTGCGACATGCCAACATCGTAAGAGCGGTCTCCAGACCGCGATCATAGGGATCATCAAAGATCGCGTTCAGCAGATCGTTCACACAACAATCGCGACATGCCAACATCGTAGGCGCGGTCTCCCGACCGCGATCATAGGGATCATCGAAGATCGCGATCTGGAAATCGCTCCGACGACAATCGCGACATGCCAGACTTGCGGCAGCGCTCAGCGCCCGACGTACACTGCCGCGCGCTTCTCCAGAAACGATTTGACGCCCTCTTTGGAATCCTCGGTCTGACGCAATCGCTGAATCTGCTGACTCGCCCACTTGCCGGTGTCTTTCCAGTCCGGCTCGAGTGTGCGACGCAGACCTTCCTTGAGCGCTTGCACCGCAAGCGGCGGATTACCGGCAATCTTGCGCGCGATGCCCATGGCGGTGTCCATCAACGCTTCGGGCGCGACCACCCGGGAAACCAATCCAATGGCCAGCGCCGTCTGCGCATCAATGATGTCACCGGTAAACAGCAACTCCGCCGCGCGTTCTCGCCCAACGAGTTGCGCAAGGCGCCCGAGCCCCGGCGCATCACAGCACAGCCCCCGCAGGACAAAGAGTTCACCGAATTTCGCTCGTTCAGAGATCACACGGATGTCGGCCATCAATGCCAGTTCCATGCCCCAACCAACCGCCGGTCCATTGACCGCTGCGATCACCGGAATGTTGGTGTGCAGCAGTGCATCAGCAGCTGGTGTCAGGCCGCCGGACTTGACGGATCTCGCCCGGAACTCTTCGGGTGCAGGCGCGGTCGAGCCAAGAATCTGCTTCACGTCATCACCGGAGCAGAAGGCACGTCCGTTGGCAGTGATGATCAAGACTCGCGCCTGACTGTCGCGAACGTAGTCTTCGAGCAGCTTGTAACTCTCGTAGGTCAGCGCATTCATCGCCTCTGGCCGATTGAGAGTGATCACACCGATGTGATCACGTTCTTCGTACAGCATTGGTAACTCGCTCATCTGTCTCTCTCCCGTTTCCCATTGAATGTTCTGGTCAAATCGATGTTCAGGTCATTGATTGAAGTACGCCCTGGCCCGCGTCAGCACGTGCCTCGCACGCGCCACGTGGTTCGGGAATTCTTCCCGCAACTTGCGTGAACGAATTTCCAGGGCGAGCGGCAAATCCGCGCGTAACACTGCAAGCACATCCTGAAGCGGCAACCCACCCTCCCCCGGCAGACTGCGCAGATCAACCGCATCGGTCAGCAGGCTCTGGTAATCCTCCGCACAATCCACGTTACCGTCGCAAAACTGCGAATAAGGGAGCCATCGTGGATCGACCGACCGCAACAGATGGAACTCTCGACATCGCGCAAGGTGGATCGTGTCAACGAGTATTCCTCCCGCCGGATGACCAACGGTTTCAATAATGCGCAGCGCCTGGCTCAAATGCGTCACCGCCGTGATGCGCAGGAACTCAAGACACGCCCGAATGTTGTATTGGCTGGCGTGTTCTGCAAGCAGCGCAAACGCTTCACAGTTCTTCGCATCATCAGTACACGATGAAACGATCAGCGCGTTTTTTGCATCCAGTGCACCACCCACATCGAGAATCTTGCGATGACCCTCTGTCACCAGGCCGTCCGCGCCGATCCAGATGACCTCGACATCGAGCACACCAACGCCGGCGGGCTGGAGTATGGCCTGCACCTTTGCCGTCGTGGTGTCGGTCCAGGTCTCCGGAGCCACCGTAAATCCCACCGCTTCGAATCCGGATTCGACGGCGGCCTCCGCGACTTGCTCCGGAGCAAACTCCGGCAGAACACCAGCGGCCAGAGACAACAGCCGCATGGTTACCGGACTCCAGTAGCTGGCAAGGCAGCAAGGCTTCTGTGATTCATGACAAACACCATAAGAGCGATGATAGAAAGGGTACCGGCCACCATGAACGCCGCGCCTGGGAAGTAGTAGGACGTGCCAGACTGCGTGAATACTGCAAACGTCTGTGTCATCAGCAGCGGTCCGATGATGGCGCCCACACTGCCGACACTGGCGAGAATGCCTTGCATCTCACCCTGCTGGTCCGCCGCCACCTGATTCGACAGCATGCTCTGCAATGATGGCATGATGAACCCCGACAGCGCTGACACCACGCACCAGAGATAGACCGTCAGCCCATTGGGCGCCATCGCAATGCCGATGTACGCCATCGCCGCCGAGGCAAAACCCAGAATCGCTGCGCGCCCCGCTCCGATACGTGGAATCACGATCCGCAACAAACCACCCTGCACTACGGCCATAAGAATGCCGACGACTCCCATGGACAGGCCGACATCACGCGGTGTCCAATCGAACTTCGCCATGGTGTAGAAGCTCCAGTTCGAGGGATAAACGTGATGCCCGATGTTGTACAGCAGTACGGCAACGATCAATCCGGAGATCATCGGATACTTTCTCAACTGCGCAAACGCACCAATGGGATTGGCGCGTCGCCAGTCGAAGGGTCGACGGTTCTTTTCGTCGAGTGTTTCTTTCAACACGAAGTAGCCGTAGAGGGTATTGACCAGGGCAAAGGCAGCCGCCACAAAAAAGGGTGCCCGGGTATCCCACTCACCCAGCAGACCACCGAGCGTCGGGCCGATGATGAAACCGATCCCAAAGGCCATTCCCATCAGTCCGAAATTCTGCGCGCGCTCCTCCGGTGGACTCACATCGGCAATCAGCGCATTCGCAGTGGCGTACGTCGCACTGGACATGCCGGTCAGCACGCGACCTACAAAGAGCAGAAACAAGCTCGTCGCAAAGCCCATGATCAGGTAGTTCACCGCATAGAACCCAAGCGAGAGCAGCAGTACCGGACGGCGCCCATAGCTGTCACTGAGACCACCCAGGATTGGCGAAAATACGAACTGCAGGACCGCATAGCTGACCATCAGGTAGCCGCCCCATTTGGACGCTTCTGCCAGCCCACCACCGGTCAACTCGGCGAGCAACACTGGCAACACCGGCATGATGATGCCAAAACCGACCACGTCCAGGAGGACAGTGATGGTTACAAAAGTCAGCGCGTGGCGCTTCGACGAACTTGACATGAACGGGCTGCACAGATGACGAACGTCGACTATAGGAGGGAGCGTCTCAAGAATGAAGTGGTCCCGTGCAGGAGACTGGCACGCCGGCGCTTCACCCTCGACAGGTGACCGTGTAAGGTCCACTCACCAACGAACACTCTCCCACGAACACTCTCCCACGAACACAATGGAATCCGGATCGATGACGACGGAATCAGGTTCTGCAGAACCGGTGGACTATATCGAGCGTACCCGCAGTCAGTACGACGCGTTGGGGTACCCGCCTTATACCTGGGTGCACAACCCGGAGTCTCCGCCTTTCACACCGCTGAGCAAGCCTCTGGATCGCGCACGGGTCGGGCTGATCTGCTCCGGTGGCATCTATGCGCGAGGGCAGATCGCATTTCATTTCAAGGATGACGTCAGTTACCGCAAGATCGCGATGCGCACGCCACGACATGAATTGCGGGTCACGCACTTTGCCTATGATCTGGATGACGCACGTCGCGACCCGGCGGTGGTATTCCCGGCCAGGACACTCACCGGACTTGCGGGTGCCGGAGCAATCGGCTCGGTGGCGGACTACGCCTACACCTTCATGGGCGGTATCTACTCGTCTCGCAAGGTACGGGAGGTACTCGCGCCACGCCTGGTTGCCGAATGCATACGCGATGAAGTGGATGTCGTTGTCATGGTTCCGGTGTGACCGGTCTGCCATCAATCCGTTGGATTGATCGCCCGACAACTCGAAGCACGCGGCATCGCGACCATCTGCATGTCCAGTGCGCGGTCGATCACCGCCAGCGTCAATCCACCTCGCGCGGTGTACCTGGACTATCCGCTCGGTCACACCGCAGGTCGCCCGGACGACCTCGCCGAACAGCGACACATCATGATCGACACGCTGCGCGCACTGGAGACCATCCAGGTGCCCGGTACGATCGTGCCACTGCGTTATCGATGGAGCGAAGATGATTCCTGGAAGGAAACGGCGATGCGCCCGAGGAAGAGCAAGGCGGGAGATTCAGAAGCCAGAGATGATCGGATTGCTCGCCACGCAGAACCGCAGTATCAGCTGGACGGCGATCGCCTTGATGCTGACCCCGGCTGTCCTACCTGCATTTTTCCAGAGGGTTGAAGTGTCATGTTGATCGGCATCGCGGGCATGAGCCACGAAACCAATACCTTTTCTCCAGTGCTTACCGATCTCGCCCGCTTTTCCGGGGGGGCGCCCAAACCTGCATCTGGTGACAAGGCGGTCAACATCTTTCGCAACACCGGCACCTGTATCGGTGGTTTCATCGGCGTGTGTGAATCTCGCGGTTATGCCTTCCGCATGGGCATTGCCGCCGGTGCCGCGCCAAGTGGTCCGGTAGAAAACGACGCCTTTGAGGAGATGGTTGGCCAGATCCTGGCGCTGGCTGAGGGTGTCGATGCACTGATGCTCGATCTGCATGGCGCAATGGTCACGAAAACCCACGATGACGGAGAAGGTGAACTGTTGCGCCGGATTCGGGCTCGTCATCCGGCCATGCCGATCACAGTCGCGCTGGATATGCACGCCAACGTCACGCCGATGATGGTCGAAAACTGCAACATCATCTGTGGTTATCACACCTATCCGCACATCGACATGGCACAAACCGCGACCCGCGCAGCCAATCTCCTGCTCGACATGCTTGAACACAAGATCTCGCCGGTGATGGTGTTCGCCAATGCCCCCATGCTTCCCCATGTGATGCGACAAGGGACGGATGACCTGCCCAACAAGGCACTGCAAGCACGCATCATCGAGATCGAACAGGGTGAAGCGCTGGCCGCGAACCTGTTTGTAGGGTTTCCTCATGCAGATATCCATGATGCGGGATTGTCGGTGGTCATCGTCACAGACGCCGATGAGACTCAGGCCCGGCGACTGCGCGACGAACTGCTGAACGATGCCTGGAGCCAGCGCGAGGCATTCATCTATCGGCCGGAACCCCTGGAAGAATCCATGGCCCGCGCCGAGTCGCTGGCTGCCAGCGAAGGTCCGGGGCCGGTGCTGCTCCTCGATCATTACGACAACACCGCTTCAGGCGGCACCATGGACAGCACCAACGTACTGGCCGCCATACTGGCGGCGAAACTGGATGACGTCGCCGCCTTCGGGATTTTCGATCCAGAAGTCGTACAACAGATGATCAAAGCCGGGGTCGGCGCTGATGTCACAGTGTCGCTGGGAGGCAAGCTGCCCACCCCTTCCATACCCCGTCAGAGCATGCCCATTACGGTTTCTGGACGCGTCAAGCTACTGGCTGACGGTCGCTTTCCGGCAACGGTCGAGATGTCACGCGGGATGACCATGAACATGGGCCTGTGCGGGGTTCTGGTGGTCGGTGGTGTCGAGATCGTCGTCATTTCAAGACACATCGAACCGTTTGATCCGGGCTGCTTTCGCGCCGTTGGCATCGAACCAACGAGAAAGAAGTACCTCATGCTCAAGAGCCGAATCCACTACCGTGTCGGCTTCCGGGATCTCGTAAAAGCAACGGTGGAGTGTGCAGGCGTCGGGGTCTGCACGTCAGACTACTCTGAACTGAAATTCCAGCGTGTGCGTCGACCTGTTTATCCACTCGACGGCGTGAATGCGCCACCAACCGAGTGGCTGGCCTGAGCGAACTGGAAAGCCATTCGACATGAATCGCTGGACAACACGCATCGCAATCATCGGTGGTGGCATTGGCGGACTCGTCATGGCACTGCAGTGTCGACGCCGTGGCCTCGATTGCCTGGTGTTCGAAGCGGCTCCGCGTCTCGAACCGCTCGGCGTAGGTATCAATCTGCTGCCGCACAGCGTGCGGATTCTCAGCCAACTGGGGCTGTTGGACGCGCTTCGCACTATCGCGGTGGAAACCTCGACACTGGCCTTTTTCAACCAATGGGGCCAGCTGATCTGGCAGGAGCCCCGGGGACTCGCCGCCGGTTACGACTACCCGCAGTTTTCCATTCACCGGGGTGAGTTGCAGACGCTTCTGCTCAACGAGGTGATTCACCAGCTTGGCGTGGACTGTGTTGTCACCGGGCACGCCATCAAGCGATTCGATGTCGGCAATGCAACAACTCCCACGACCGCCATATTTGAAAATCGACAGACTGGCGAGGAATTGGGAGAAGTACGCGCCGAGGTCATCATCGCCGCCGACGGCATTCACTCCACTGTCCGCGCTGTCTTCTATCCAGATGAAGGACTGCCCAGATATTCAGGTCGTGTGCTGTGGCGAGGCTGCGCGATGGCCCCTGCCTTCCTTGACGGGCGCAGCATGATCCAGGCTGGACATGCTACGCAGAAGGCCGTGGTTTACCCCATCTCCGGCAAGGCTTTCCACGCAACCGGAAAGAACCTCACCAACTGGATCATGGAACGAACGGTCCCAGGCTCAACACCGCCGCGCCAGGATTGGTCGAAGCAGGTCGACAAGTCGGTGTTCGCCGAGCACTTTGCCCACTGGCAATGGGACTGGCTCGATGTCCCTGCGTTGATCGCCAATGGCGGTGACGCGTTTGAATATCCGATGTGCGACCGTGACCCGTTGCCACGCTGGTCACATGGCAGGGTCACCTTGCTGGGCGATGCGGCCCACCCCATGTATCCCATAGGTTCTAACGGAGCGTCGCAGGCGATTCTTGATTCAGCAAGCCTGGCCGATGCTCTGCAGGAAAGTGCCGATGTCGAAGAAGCGCTCGCACGCTACGAAGATGAACGGCGCGAGACAACCGCGAAAATCGTCCTGGCCAATCGTGGCAACGGACCCGACCAGGTCATGCAGCTCGCAGAGGAACGCGCACCACAGGGATTCCAACACATTCACGACATCATCAGCCAGGATGAGCTCGAATCGATCGCCGCTCGGTACAAACAAACCGCTGGCTTTACCCGTGCCCAAGTCAATCGCAGCTGATCCAGACGTGATGTAAACGGTCAGGAACGCCGGCTGAATTCCAGCCCGGAGTATTCATGAATAGTCCGGGCTCGAGTGGAGACTGTGGCGCGTAACCAAACGATCATCGCTGCATGATCGCCCGGGAGGTTTCCGAGACCTTTTCCACGCCGGCCGGGTCTGTTGGCAGCAGCAGTGGCCTCGGTACTGCGATGCCCCGCTGACAGGCGGGCCGCGCTTCCATGAGTTTCATCCAGCGTTGCAGATGATCCAGACCATCCAGCGAAACCCCTGACCAGAAATACAGACGGACCCAACACCAGTTGGCGATGTCGGCGATGGAAAACTCATCGACCAGAAATTCACGCGCTGCGAGTTGTGTGTCCAGCACCTCGAACAGCCTGCGTGATTCATTCTGATACCGGCTGATCGCCTCCGGGATCTTGGTCTCCATGGCTCGAAAGAAGACGTTCGCCTGCCCCATCATCGGGCCTATGCCACCCATCTGAAACATCAGCCACTGCGTGACTCGGGATCTCCCCTCGCGATCATCGGGCATCAGCTGACCCGTCAGCTCGGCGAGATAAAGAAGAATTGCGCCGGACTCGAAGATCGCAAATCCGTCATGTACAAGGGTGGGAATGCGTCCATTTGGGTTGATCGCCAGATATTCCGGGGCTTTCTGGGCATTGGCACGCAGATCGATCTCATGCACAGCGTAGGGCAAGCCCATTTCTTCGAGAGCACAGGACACCTTCCAGCCGTTCGGAGTGGAGGCGGTGTAAAGCGTGATCAAGGGTTTTCTACTGGACAGATGGAAGATGGACTAGCGGAACAAAGCATCGATCGCAGCGGCGGCCGCCATCTGGTGTTCCTTCTGCCATGGACTGCCGACGTCCTTGCCAAACTGAAGCAGTATCTCTTCGAGCTCGTCAGCACCGCAGTCGAGCCGATCGCAGCAGATCTTCAGGACATCATTCTTGTGGAACAGCACGACTTCCATCTGCCGCTCCTTCGCAGCCGCCACCAGCGCATCGTGATAGATCATCCCGTCGGCCGAGTACAAGGCACGCTGATTGGCATGCACGTCAGAGACTTTGGCCGGCAACGCGGGAAAAGCTGGCTCACGCAGCGTCAGGGTCTCCAGACGCCACGTGTTCAGGTCGAGGTCATCAAACAGTTTTTCGATCCCGGACTTCGCTTGAGCGATTGAATCTGCTCGCACCTGATCCACCAACGCCTGGCCTTCGGCCGCGGGCATCGTCATCGTCTCGTGATGGTAGGGTTGACCAGGCAATCCCGGCGACAGCAGTTCAATGCGCCGACGATCGAGAATGAGGGGTTCTCCGACTTCGACACCGATGGTGACGAACACTGCCCAGCCGTGGTGTTCCCAAACACCAACCGCGGCAGGTTTGCGGTGATCTTCTTCAGCCATCTTTGGCCAGTCTAAGCAGGTTCACAGGTCTGGATCTAACCACAGTGAGTACGGAGGCTAAAGTTTTTCTCGGCTACGGGCAAGTGTCTCGCTTGCCCGTGGTGATCATCGCGCCAATCTTTTTAACCACCGAAGTCATCGAGCAGAATATTGTCTGGCTCGACGCCCAGATCATCGAGCATTTTCAGTACCGCCGAGTTCATCTGTGGCGGGCCGCAAAGATAGTATTCACAGTCCTCCGGCGCCGGATGACTTTTCAGATACTGGTCCAGAACGACCTGGTGGATGAATCCCTTGAGGCCGGTCCAGTTGTCTTCTGGCAATGGATCGGAAAGTGCCACTCGCCATGAGAAATTCTCGTATTGTCTGGCGAGTTCGTCGAACTCCTCAACGTAGAACATCTCGCGCAAGCTGCGGGCGCCATACCAGTAACTCATCTTGTAGGTGGCTTTTTTGCGTTTCAGTTCGTCAAAAATGTGCGAACGTAACGGTGCCATGCCTGCGCCACCACCGATCCAGATTTTCTCGTTCTGTGTAGGCTTCACAAAAAAGTGGCCGTACGGGCCGAAGACGGTCAGGCGATCGCCTTTTTTCAGGTTGAACGCGTAGGATGACATCTTTCCCGGGGGCCAATCCTTGCCGGGCGGCGGACTGGCGATCCGGATGTTGAACTTCATGATGCCCTTTTCTTCCGGGTAGTTCGCCATCGAATAGGCACGTATCACCGTCTCATCGACCTTCGAATGATGCTGCCACACATTAAATCGATCCCAGTCGCCGTGATACTCCTTCTCGATGTCGAACGTCTTGTAGTCGAGTTCATGGGGCGGGATTTCCAGTTGAACGTAACCGCCCGCTCTGAAGTCCACGTTTTCGCCTTCCGGCAACTTGAGATTGAGTTCCTTGATGAAGGTCGCAACGTTTGGATTTGACGTCACTTCGCAGTCCCATCGTTTCACGCCGATGGCATCTTCGGGCACGATGACTTTCAGATTCTGTTTGACCGACACCTGACAGGAAAGCCGCCAGTTTTGCTGGATTTCCGCGCGCGTGAAGTGCCCCTCTTCCGTCGGCAGGATTCCACCACCACCTTGAACCACCTGGCATCGGCACTGCGCACAGGTACCACCACCGCCGCACGCACTGGCCAGGAACACGCCTTTGGCCGCCAGCGTAGGTAGCAATTTGGAACCCGCTGCTACAGTGATGGTCTTGCTGGGATCGTCATTGATTTCGATGGTCACATCACCGGCACTCACCAGCAGCTTGCGGGCGTACAGGATCACCATCGTCAACGAGAGGATGGTGACACTGAACATCACCACACCAAGAACTACTGTCTCATCAAACATGAGCGTGCTCCACTCCTTGAATCAGATGTCGATGCCACCGAAGGACATGAAGCACATCGCCATTAATCCTCCGCATACAAAGGTGATGCCCAACCCTCGCAAACCTTCCGGCGGGTCGCTGTACTTCAGCTTTTCGCGAATACCGGCCAGCAGGATGATCGCCGCTGCCCAGCCAACCCCTGCGCCAAGGCCAAACACGGTCGATTCCATGAACGTCTGATCGCGCTCGACCATCATGAGAATCGCACCCAGGATGGCGCAATTCACAGTGATCAGTGGCAAGAACACGCCGAGTGCGTTGTAAAGAAAGGGCACGAACTTGTCGAGTACCATCTCGAGGATCTGGACGATGGCTGCGACCACGCCAATATAGGAAAGAAAACCAAGAAAGCTGAGATCTACATCCGGATAACCAGCCCATGCCAGTGCCCCGTCCCGCAACAGATTGTTATAGATCAGGTTGCTGATCGGCGTGGTAATGCCAAGCACGACGATGATGGCGACACCGAGGCCTACGGCAGTGGAAACCTTCTTGGAGATGACAATGAAGGTACACATGCCAAGGAAGAAGACCAGCGCCATGTTCTCGATGAACACGGCCCTGATGAAGAGACTGAGATAGTGTTCCATCTACATGGCCCCTCGATACTGGATGTTGGCGGCAATCTGGTAGTCCGGCGCTTCCACCTGATCGCTTTTCCATGATCGCAACGCCCAGATGAAACCAGCCATGATGAAGAATGCGATGGGCGGCAGCAGAAACATGCCGTTGGGGACATACCATCCACCATTGGCAACTGTTGGAAAAATGGGGTATCCCATCAAGGTACCTGTACCCAGTGGTTCACGAATCAAGGCGACCGCGATCAGCATCACGCTGTACCCGACCGCGGTACCAAAACCGTCAAGCAAGGAAATCCATGGCGGGTTCGACATGGCAAAGGCTTCGGCTCGACCCATGACGATACAGTTGGTGATGATCAACCCGACAAACACGGACAACGATTTGGAAATGTCGTAGGCCACGGCCTTCAGCACTTGATCGACAACAATCACCAACGAGGCGATCACCGTCATCTGCACGATGATGCGAATACTCATCGGTATGCGATTGCGTATCAGAGACACGGCAAAGTTCGACATGGCCGTGACAAAGATCACCGCCACGCACATGACCAGCGACTTCGACATGCTGATGCTGACTGCCAATGCGGAGCAGAGTCCAAGCACCTGCAACGCAATCGGATTGTTGTTGAACACCGGACCAAAGACGACTTCTTTCGCAGTAGGTATGCTTGCCATGGCGTGCCCTCAGCTTTGTGTTTTCAATTGGTTGAGTAATGGACCATATCCGAGTTCGCCGGTCCAGAAGTTGACCAGGTTCTGAACACCGCGATTGGTAAAGGTTGCACCGGAAAGTGCGTCGACTTCATGTGTTGCCGCCGGAGACTCCGCCGGGGATCTGGTTTTTACCAGACGGACGCTCGGCTTGCCATCCGCACCGAACAACTTCACGCCTGGCCACTTCTCCTTCCAGACCGGGTAATCCACCTCGCCACCGAGGCCGGGAGTCTCCTTGTGATCGTAAAAACCGAGACCAGAGATGGT